>JANLHC010000310.1 GCA_024654465.1 Candidatus Scalindua sp. | reverse complement strand
GATGTTTCTCACGGCAGAGCTTCTGGATACACTTCGTATCTTCGATAGATTTCATATTGCGAAACTTAAGGTGACGAACAGGACAATTTACGGAGGTATAGTTCTTGGCTTCTTTTTTGTCATGGCGCCGCTGTTACTGCCGCAAAGTTCCGCTAAGTATCTATTCGGTCTCGTATGGACGGGTTTTGTGTTGTTGATAGAACCGATTGTGTACTCAAGCAGGGGGGATTCTCTCTTAAGGGACCTGGAGAATGGAGTGTTGAACAGAATCCTCTCTCTTTTTACTGCCGGATTTATCTGCGGTTTCCTTTGGGAGTTCTGGAACTTCTGGGCGCTGTCAAAATGGATCTACACAGCGCCTTTCATGCAGGACCTGAAGATATTTGAAATGCCTGTCGCGGGTTTCCTGGGCTTTGGCCCTTTTGCATGGGAATACTTCGTAATGTATAGTTTTGCCCGGCTGTTATTGAGGCGAAGGCGAAATACTCATTTTTAACCGATTAAGCTAAATTCGTTTTGCGTTATCACGTATCAGTTCTCCGACTCCAATGCTAAACGATGCACTCACGGTAATAGAATCTAATTACAATAATTTTAACTTGAAGCCATATTCCTCACATCTTCTAAAAAAATTGTCTGCATTGGAGCTATGTTTAATTATGAGTGTGCCTTTCGGTGATTTAGGAACAATGTAGCCTTTCAATTTAGGATGTTGGCGTATAACATGTAACATCTCAGGATTTTCGGGTATTACAATAGCAGAACAGTATCCTACACGCAAGACTGCTCCTGCCTCTGACGGTTTCTTGTCTCCAAGGAAGGCCCTTATAGTCGATGGCAATGGCTCCAGTTCCTGAAGCGCTGTTAACAACTCCTTGCAGGCAGAGGTCTTTGAGGGTAACTCCTGCATGACCTTTTTATCAAACCGAAATTCAAAGATGCGGTCGATTCTCACGATTTTGCAGTAGCGAAAAAGTGTTGCAAGGGTTTTTGTCGGAAGGTCACATCCTGCCAGTACCGAGAGGTTGGATAAAGCCTTAAATTCTGTACATGCCGGTGGAGGCGGCGGCGCGGAGCAACGGCCAAGCATTATCTGTCCTGTATTATTTAGAAATACCCATTCCTTTCCTTTATGTTCGGTTACATAAGCCCATCTCGTAATATAGAGTGCTGAGAGTAGGGCATGTTGCCCTTTCTCGTCTAACCATGACGTCCACCAATCTAAGGTTTTGATACCAAGTTTTTTCTTCAAAGGCAGAAGTGCTTTTTCTGGCAATTCGCTAAATTCGAGGAGTGTTTTTCCAATTTCTTTTTGCAATATGGCCTTGCCTTTGAAACATTCAAAAAATAACATCAGGAATTCTACTAAATTCGAATGCATTGCCATAGTGGGCCTATAAATCTGATAACCCGAATATTCCTGAACAAAACCTAATAATGCACCTCTTACGGCAACCTGAATCATTTTAATGTCATGGTTTAAAAAAGCCTTAAAGTTTTTTCCTTCTTGATAATACTTGGTATCAAATTTATCTTTTGGAATTACAACGTTACTTTTAATCAATAATTTAGCAACGTCTTTAAATAAATATGGGTTAAAATTTGCCTGTCTGCAAACGCGGTCAATATCGGTTTTGTTAGGATACCCATCTGTCCTGGTTTTTACCCTGCCTGAAAGCAGAATATAAACAACTGCCTTTATCCAGTATTCTGAATAAGGGTACTGACTGTCCTCTTCCGGAGCCGGTATTGTTTTCTGCAGAGCCATGAATTGTTTGAGATCTGTTACTGTTGTTGCCTTCATCATTATTTCCATTTATCCTACTGTCTCGATAAAATAATTTCTTACGAAAATATTTTCGGTATTCTTTTGATACTCAGGAAATACTTTTAATATCTCCATTTCTGCATTTATGATAATTCTAATGAAATTGTCTGATTACGGCCTTTGAAACATCTGTTACATTTATTCTCAATAGGATAATTCATTAGTTGCTGATTTTTTTGCGAAAGCAATATTTATTTGTTGATATTTCATTTTGGGAAAGCCATTAACCTTTCCTCTTGTTTTTGTTAATCTTGCCGGATCCCATTTTAATTGCCCGTCGAATAATGCTATTTTTCCGTCATGGTAATCTTTATGATCTTCTTCGCATAACCATATAACTTTGAATGGATTGGAATAATCTTCGTGATGAGGTAAAACGGTTTTCTTTCCGCACACAACACATGCTTTTTCCATTTCTCTAATCAATGGGTTCTTCGCTTCTTTCACCTTCCTTACTTTCCACTTGGAGAGGAAAGGGGGCTTTTTCTCACCTGTTGGTGCTTTGTATACATTCTCACAGTGATTACTACAATAATGTTCGCTCTTTCTGTGAATAATTCCATCACACTCAATGCACGAAACAGGCATCCCCACTCTAACTGGAATTATTATCTTTTTTTTGATCATTGTTGTTTTGTTTTGATTATATTTGCTTAACGACAAGCCATTTGTTTTTTGTTTAATTTATCTCAAACGCTAATAGCTGATCTTGTATAGGCTTAGTATCACGAACCAGTTTCCATCCTGACGACTGACAGCGTTCAAACCAAGCTATCAGCATCTCAATTAATAACTGGTGCTTTATCGTCTCTCTCTCAGACGAACGCCATAAGTCCAACAACAGTGTACCTATTTCACTGTCAATTGATAAGTCCTGATTATTTTGACGAACCAACTCATATACACCCACCCAGAACTCCGTTACTTTATCCGTGTTATAGTTTTCTATATTGTTGTGTGTCAGCATAGATATTGAAACGTCCAGCTTATTCTGTGTTAACGCATTAACACCTTCGTATAGATCAGTGAGTCCAATTAATCCCAGCATACCAATTATCCGAATTTGCTTCTTATTATGCGCTCCGCATGTCGATGTAAAGTTTCTAACCTCTAACCTACTGCGGTCTCGAAGCGCTTTAGTGCAGAACACATCCTGAATAAAGCGTTCATGGCGACTCCATAGTAAAAAAAGTACATTTGCGATCGTTCCTCTCGATGATCGTGAGTACTGCATAGATAGCCAATCTTCAGTTATAATTTCTTTTATGAAGTTGCTTATCTGATTAATTTCTAAACCACGTCCAAGACGGATGGTAAACTCTACCTGACGTAGTAAAACATCTTTTCCACTGTGCCAATACTCTTTGCTAGAGCTTAGCCGGAAAGGGGTACAGCCAACAGCCATAGACCTTCGGTGCATACGAAAGTATCTAAATTTTCGTTAGTAGCTATAATCTCTATA
>JANLHC010000308.1 GCA_024654465.1 Candidatus Scalindua sp. | reverse complement strand
AATAATATTTAAAGGAAGAGGAGTAATTATGAAAAAGATTGAAGCATTTATTCGACCTGAGAAACTTAATATGACACAGGATTCTCTTAAGGAAGCAGGATGCGAGTGCATAACAATCTCAGAGGTAAAGGGACATGGTCATCAGAAGGGTGTAAGTGAAGTATGGAAGGGCAAAAAGTTCAATGTGGACCTACTGCCCAAGATCAAGATTGAAATTGTTGTTGCTGATGATGTTCTGGATGATGTCGTGCAGACCATTATAGAAGTTTCGCAAACCGGCAGTATTGGAGATGGGAAGATATTTGTTTATGATGTCATGAACGCATACCGAGTCCGCACCGGTGAACAGGGAGAGACTGCGGTATAAGATGATTTCGCTCATAAGTTCAGATGGGTGGGTGTGAATTTATCGTAAATTACGCAACCTAAAGGATACAACCAGAGATTACGCGGATTTCACTGATTACATTAAGAAAAATGTAACTCATACCTTTAGGTTTGAGTCGATCCACAGTAACAAACCAAAATTAATCGACCGCTTTAAAAATTCTGCAGAGGAGTGATAATGGAAAATCCTATAGACCGTAAATACACGAAAGAACACGAATGGATTAAGATTGATGGAGACATCGCAATCGTAGGTATTACTGACTTTGCACAGGATCAACTTACGGATGTTGTATTTGTAGAATTACCTGAAGTGGGTAAACAGGTCGATCAGAATGGTAACCTCTGTGTTGTTGAAAGTGTTAAATCCGTAAGCGATATTTTCAGCCCCATAAGCGGCGAAATAGTGGAAGTTAATAGAACCCTTGAGGATTCACCAGCGCTTATTAATAATGAGCCGTTCGAAGGTGGTTGGATAGTAAAATTGAAGGTAAATAATGAGACTGAGTTGGACCAACTCATGACCTCCGAAGAATATAATAAATTCCTTGCCGGGATTGAATAAATGGACTACACACCAAACACGGATAAAGATAGAGAATCGATGCTGAGAGAGATCGGAGTCCGGGACATTATGGGTCTGTTCAAGGATATTCCGGAGGATCTTATCCTGAAAAGTCCATTGCAAATACCGGATCAATTATCAGAGTTTGAATTGTTACGTGAACTAGGAAAAATCGCCAAGAAGAATAAGAAGCCATTATCTTTCCAGGGCGGCGGCAATTACAATCATCATATTCCATCCACGGTAGATGCTATAACCTCACGGGGCGAATTCAGCACAGCTTATACCCCTTATCAACCTGAAATCAGTCAGGGAACTCTTCAGGCAATTTTTGAATACCAGAGTATGATCTGCGATCTGACGGGTATGGATGTATCCAATGCTTCAATGTATGATGGTGCTACCAGCCTTGCAGAGGCGATGATACTCGCATCAAGAATCAAAGGGAAGAAACAGGTGCTTGTGTCTCAGGCATTAAACCCGTTTTATCGTGAAGTCCTGAAGACATATGCCAGGGCAAATGAAATCAAGATTGTCGATATTGATGTTACAGACGGTCTAACATCTGATTTTGAAACAGAGGGTTCCTCTGCAATAATAATTCAAAACCCGAATTTCTTTGGTTTAATCGAAAACCTTGATGAGATCAGAAAAAAAGCTGAAGACATATTATTCATTACTTCCACTACAGAACCCTTAAGCTGGGCCATGCTGAAACCATTCTCAGAATACAATGTTGATATCGTTACTGCGGAAGGGCAATCTTTTGGAAATCCAATGAATTTTGGCGGGCCCGGACTGGGTATTTTTGCGGTAAAACAGGCTTATGTCAGACAGATTCCGGGAAGGCTCGTCGGAGAAACAGTAGACATCTATGGCAATAGAGGCTTTGCCCTTACTCTCTGCACAAGGGAGCAACATATAAGGAGAGAAAAAGCTACGAGTAATATTTGCACCAATCAGGGCCTTTGTGCTCTTGCAGCAGCCGTATACCTTGTTACCTATGGGAAAAACCTTGGCAAACTGGCGCGGTTGAATAATCAATTATCCGTCTGTTTTGCCGGTAAGTTAAGTCAAATTGAAGGCATTGATCCGGTCTTTGACAAGCCTTTTTTCAACGAATTTGTTGTAAGGATCCGCAAGGACATACTGTCAAAACTATCTGATATAGAAATTGGTATCTCTTTAGAAGAATATTATCCGGATCTTAAAGATTGCTATCTGGTCTGCTGTACGGAGATGACACCGAAAGAAGATATAGACAGGGTTATATATGAAATTACTCAATGAAAAATCAAAATCGGGAAGTAGTTCTTTCAATGTCAGTTTATTAGACATACAGACAAACATCCCAGATGATTTACAGAGAACTGACCTGAACCTGCCTGAACTCGCTGAAGTTGAAGTTGTCAGGCATTACACAAATCTCTCCAAATCTAACTTTGGTGTGGACAACGGACTCTATCCTTTGGGTAGTTGCACTATGAAATATAATCCAAAAATAAATGAGGTAGCGGCAAAAATCCATGAATTCAATATACACCCCTTATCACAACACAACAAAGGCGCACTGGAAATAATATATCAACTACAACAAATTCTCTGTGAAATTACAGGAATGCATGCCTTCTCAACACAACCTGCTGCCGGGGCACACGGTGAGTCAACGGGGATCATGATAATGAAAACGTGGCTTGAGAAGAGAGGCGAGAAGCGTACAAAGGTCATCATTCCTGACTCCGCCCATGGAACTAATCCCGCGTCTGTTTCACTCTGCAAGTTTGAGTCTGTCCATGTAAAAACAAGTTTAACAGGAGTAATTGACCTTGATGACTTACGTCAAAAGATGAGCAAAGATGTTGTAGGCATCATGATAACAAATCCAAATACACTGGGAATATTTGATGAAAATATTATAGAAATCACTGAAATAGTTCATGACTATGGAGGACTATGCTATCTCGATGGCGCCAATATGAATGCAATGCTGGGGATAGTCAAACCGGGAGATTTCGGGATAGACATAATACATCTGAATCTGCATAAAACATTTTCAACACCCCACGGGGGCGGAGGCCCAGGTTCCGGTCCAGTTGGTGTCACCAAAGAATTGGAACCGTTTCTCCCGAATCCCAGGATCATTAAGAAGAATGAGAAACTGGAATTTGAACAATCAAAAGAGTCAATCGGCAAGGTACACTCTTTTTACGGAAATTTCGGTATTCTTCTCAGGGCCTATTCTTATATCAGGTCTATCGGGGCTTCCGGTTTAAGAGATGTAGCTGAAAATGCAGTCTTGAACGCAAATTATATGAAGGAGAGATTAAAGAGACACTATCATCTGCCTTATGACCGGATATGTCAGCATGAATTTGTAATTGATGACAGCTTGATGCCAAACGGCGTAACTACCAATGACATTGCCAAGCGTCTTATGGATTTTGGTTTTCATCCACCAACAATCTACTTTCCCTTAATTGTCAAAGGGGCTATGTTAATTGAACCTACCGAAACAGAGACAAAAGAGAATCTGGATGCATTCATTGATGCAATGAAAGTAATCAAGGAAGAGGCAGAACACAACCCGGAGAAATTGACAAAGGCACCACTGAATGCTCCAATTGGAAGGCTCGACATTGTCCGTGCCGCAAGGAAACCTAAACTAACATGGCATTCCACGTAAGACGCAGACATCACCCTGACTGGCTTAAAGTCAGAATCCCTTCCGGTGTTACCTATAATCAAATCAGGACTACCCTGAAAAAAAATAAGGTAAAAACTGTATGTGAAGAAGCAAAGTGTCCGAACATTGCAGAGTGCTATGGAAGAGGAACCGCAACATTCCTGATAATGGGAGATGTCTGCACCAGGAAATGTGTCTATTGTAATATCCGCTCAGGAACCCCGCAAGATCTGGACAGACAGGAACCCGGCAAGATCGCAGATACTGTTAACAAGCTGAATCTGAATTATGCGGTAATAACGTCTGTCACGAGAGATGATCTGCCGGACTATGGGGCAGAACAATTTTATAATACGGTAACTGAGATTCGGAAACTCAGGCCTGAATGTAAGATTGAGATACTCACACCTGAATTTAATGGAAATTTAAAACTGTTAGAACGTGTCCTGGATTCATCGCCCTACATCTTCAATCACAATATCGAGACAGT
>JANLHC010000307.1 GCA_024654465.1 Candidatus Scalindua sp. | reverse complement strand
TTGGCTCGATCCACCTGCCCGATCACCTGATATTGGAATCCGTTCATTTCAAAATAAGAAAAACGCTGTCCGCTGAACGCAAGCTGTAGTGTCTGAGCGATATCCATAACTGTAACACCAAGCGCTCGTGCACGGTCGCGGTCAATAGATATATCAATCTCCGGTCTGTTGAATTTTAAATTCACATCGGCATTTGGAAACACGTCGCTCTTATTCACCTCTTCCATAAATTTCGGCACAAACTCTCGCAGCTTTTCAAAGTTTTGATTTTGCAGCACATATTGCACCGGCAACCCTCTTCCGCTTCCTCCGACGGATATGGTTTGCTCCTGAATAACAAACGCTCGTGCTTCGGTCATCGTGCGCGTCTTTGCTGAAAGATAATCAGCAATCTCCTGTTGCGACCTGTTTCGTTGATTCGGTTCAACAAGCCGAATTCTGAAAAATCCCGTGTTAGTTGCTCCGGAACCGGAGAATCCCGGAGCTGTAACACTCAAACATGCCGCTGTTTCCGGGATGGAATCGTCGACCACATTTATAATACTGTCCATGAAAGCATCAGTATATTCGAACGACGCCCCCTCCGGTGCCGTAATTTGCATACGAAGTAAACTTCTGTCGTCAAGAGGTGCAAGTTCGGTTTGCAGTGAACTGCCGATTAAGACAATAAGGCCAAACGAAACAAAAATCGTTACCGTCGCTGTCCAGCGATGTTTCATTCCCAAAGCAAGCGTTCGTTCATAGAAGCCGTTCAACCGGACAAAGTACGGTTCCGTGAATTTATAAAATCTGCTGTGCGTCTGTTTTTTCCGGATGAGGCGGGCATTTAACATCGGTGTGAGAGAAAGAGAAACGAAAGCGGAGATCAATACTGCTCCGGCAATAACGATACCAAACTCCCGAAACAATCGCCCGACAAACCCCTGCATAAAAATAATCGGCAAAAATACGGCAGCGAGTGTGATGGATGTTGAAATAACGGCAAAGAAAATTTCTTTTGAACCTTCCAATGCCGCCTGCATCGGCGGAAGTCCTCGTTCTGCTTTCTTAAAAATATTTTCAGTAACGACAATACCGTCGTCAACGACAAGACCGGTAGCGAGAACGATGGCAAGAAGTGTCAATGTGTTGATGGAAAATCCCATCACGTACATGATAAAGAATGCACCGGTCAATGAAACGGGGATATCGATCAATGGTCGTAATGCAATAATCCACTCACGGAAGAAAAGGAAGATGATGCCGACAACGAGTAGTACCGCAATGATGATGGTCTCCTGTACTTCGACGATAGAACGCTTAATAAAAAGCGTATTATCCATTGCAATGTTAAGCCTGATATCGTCAGGAAGTTCTTTCTTGATTTGATCGAGGCGCCGGTAAAATTCATCCGCAATCTTAACGTAATTGGCTCCCGGTTGCGGAACAATGGCAACGGCAACCATTGGAGTGCCGGATAGTTTTAAAATCGTTTCTTCATTCTCGGGCCCGAGATTGGCAAAACCGATGTCACTCACGCGAACAATCTTTGTTCCGTCCGACTTCACGATAAGATTATTGAAATCATCGACCGTTTTCAGCCGTCCCTTGGTATTAACGGTCAATTCCGTTTTATTTCCAGTAATTTTTCCGGACGGGAGTTCGACATTTTCATTTTCAAGAGCATTTTTTACATCAAGCGGTGTTAACCCGTATGCTGAAAGTTTTGCCGGATCGATCCATATCCGCATCGCATACCGTTTTTGTCCCCATATCTGTGTTGTGCTGACATCCGGGATCGTTTGGAAGTTTTGTCCGAGTACGTTTTCCGCGTAATCACTCAGCTCAAGTTGGTTCCGCGTATCGCTTTGAATCGTCAGTGAAATAATCGCACCGGCGTCTGCATCGCTTTTGCTGACGATTGGAGGTGCGTCGATATCCTGTGGAAGCTGTCGTAGAGCGCCGGAAACTTTATCACGGACATCGTTAGCCGCTGCTTCGAGATCGGCATCGAGATTAAACTCTACCGAAATTTTGCTGACACCCTGCGCGCTGCTGGATGAAATATTTCGGATACCGGCAATTCCGTTGATCGCTTTTTCCAGCGGTTCCGTAATCTGAGATTCGATAACATCTGCATTAGCTCCGGCGTAGCTGGTACGGACGTTAATAAACGGAGGGTCGATGGCGGGATATTCGCGTACGCCGAGGAAATCGAAACTAATAATACCGAACAGCATAATAACCAGCGACATGACGATCGCGAGGACAGGACGTTTTATGCTAATGGAGGATAAGCTCATGTATGCAAAAGTTAAAAATTTTCCGCAATGGTACCACAACGTAAAAAAGTAAACAAGTGTTTCAAAACCCTCTTTGTGGTATTCTTTCTGTTTTATTTTACAGTGACATTTACCGGCATACCAGGGCGTAATCGCATAAGCCCTGTCGTAATAATCGTATCACCGGCAGAAAGTCCTTCAATAATCTGTACTTCCGAAGCATTTCGAATACCTATTTTAACCGGAACAGAAACGACAACGCCATTCTTTTCCACTAAGACAGTATGTCCTTTCAACACGGGAATAATAGCCTGTGTCGGAATCATTAATGCGTTGGTGATTTGTTGTAAGCGAAGTTCAATTTGTACATACGAACCGGGAAAAATCTCCTCCGATTTATTTTCACACAACGCCCGCAATTGCAATGTGCGCGTATTGGGATCAATCTTTGGCTCAATGGCATACACCGTTCCGGTGAAATGCTGTTTCGTTTCGTTGGTCCTGAACTGCACAAGATCACCTACGGAAACCTGATCAGCATATTTTTCAGGGATGGTAAAATCTACCTTCAACGGATCAATCTTCTGAATTGATGCAATGTGTGTGGTCTGGGTAACGTAACTTCCTTCGCTCACATATCTCAGTCCGATGATACCGTCGAACGGGGCCCGGATCTCTTTCTTTCTAATGGAGGCAATAAGATTTTCGCGGTCAGCCTTTAGCGTGTTTACAGTGTTAACGGAAATGTCATAATCCTGCTGACTGATGATGTCTTTGGTTTCAAACAGCTGTTTTTGGCGATGCTCTTGTTCTATCGCAATCTGTATCTGGAACTCAGTTTTTTTTAGCTGTGCCTGAAGATCATCATCGTTGATCGTTACCAGCAGTTCGTTTTTCTTGACGTGTGCTCCTTCCTTAAAATAAATCTTCTCTATTCTGCCTGAAGTTTCAACGGCAAGATTGACCGATTCCGAAGCGAGAATAGTTCCGGAAGATCGGACAACATTGTCGAGCGGCTGGAGACGTAACACGACACCACTTACCGTCATCAGATTATTGGAGACGGATAACGACTGTGGAACCTCTTGTTTTTTTGAACTGCATGAGGATAAGAACAGAATACTGAATGAAAGGGAAAGAAGGAAGAGGTTGAAATTTTTTTTCATAGAAGAGTCATATTCCCTGTAAAAATATAAATGATAACGCTTAACGTCAAGCCGGCATGTACAAAATATTTTTGTCTTTGAATTTATATAAAATAAGGGTAAAATTGCACTTAAAATTGTACAGAAAATTAATATTACAGTGCTAAATTGTCTTGTCAAGTACAAACAATTTTGTGGATTTTTTCAATAATGTAGAATACTGGGGGCAAGAATGAAGGATGGTCACGGCAATGGTTCAGGTTCTCATGGCATGCCGCACGGCGCGCCAGAGGGCACTATAAAGGAAGTTTACTCACAAATAAAAGAGCATGGAGATGGCAAAGTTTCTCATCAATATATGAAAAACACGCAAAACCAGCTTCGGCTTGTCTTCTGGGAAACGACTGCCGGCTGTAATCTGGAATGTGTTCACTGCAGAAGGATAGACGTGAGTACCCAACTGATGAATGATGATTTGACCACAAAAGAGTCCTTCGAACTCGTCGATGCGATAGCGGACACTGGCAATCCTATTCTTGTATTAAGTGGAGGAGAACCGCTTTTCCGTCCGGACATATTCGATATTGCGAAATACGCGGTAGCAAAAGGTTTAACCGTGGCGCTGGCTACCAATGGCACATTGGTGGATGAGGCTATGGCGAAGAAAATTGTAGACTCAGGGGTATCCAGGGTAGCTATAAGCCTTGACGGTGCAGACGCAGACACTCACGACAAATTCCGCAAACTGAAAGGATCGTTTGACCTGGCAGTTAAAGGGTTCAATAATTTAAGGGCTCTGGGAATGGGTATGCAGATTAACTGTACTATTGCAAAACACAACGAAAATCAGCTACGCGATTTGTACGACCTTGCAGTTAACATGGGAGCTGAGGCAATTCATATATTTATGCTTGTTCCGGTAGGTTGCGGTGTTGAAATTGCTGAAGACCAGATGCTGCCGGCTGACAAGTATGAGGAACTTCTTAATCTTTTCTATGATTTATCCAAAGAGGCAGTGATCCAGACAAAGGCGACCTGTTCACCTCACTATTTCAGGATAATGCGCGAACGGGCAAAAGAAGAGGGTGTCAAAATCACGCCAAAAACTCACGGAATGGCCGCAATGACAAAAGGCTGTCTGGCCGGGACCGGAGTATGCTTTGTCTCTCACAAGGGAGAGGTTTTCCCCTGTGGATATCTGCCTGTTGAAGCCGGGCACATCAAGAAGCAGAAGTTCAAAGACATCTGGAAAGACTCTGCTGTCTTCGCCAAACTAAGAAACACAGATTTGCTTGGAGGCAAGTGTGGTTTATGCGAATACAAAAAAGTGTGCGAAGGTTGCAGAGCTCGTGCATTCTATGAAACAGGTGACTACATGGCAGAAGAACCGTATTGTATTTACACCCCTAAGATGGCGAAGAGTGAGTAGCTAAGCAGAGTGTAACTTATCAGAGGACTACACAACCTTAACAAGATCTGACATTACCTCTTTTATCATTTTGCATATTAAATATGGAATCAATCGAAAAGGAACATATCTCAAGAAAAGCAAATTATATGAGGAGGCTCTATGATTGGACAATACATTGGGCAAAAACGCCTCACAGCACCTGGGCGCTCTTTATACTTGCATTTTGTGAATCATCTTTTTTCCCGATTCCGCCGGATGTTCTTTTAATTGCGTTGGCAGTCGCTATACCGGCAAAATCTTTCAAATACGCATTGGTATGCTCTGTCGGGTCAATATTAGGTGGATGCTTTGGTTACTTTATTGGCTTTCAGTTTTTTGAGTTTGTTGGAAGACCGATTATCAGCTTTTACAACATTACTGATATTTTCGATGCAGTAAGCACGCAATATCAAAATAACGCATTTACGGCAATTGCAGTGGCTGGGTTTACTCCCATACCTTACAAAGTATTTACCATTGCAGCCGGATTCTGCAAAATAAATATCTTTACCCTGATCCTGGCATCAGCGTTAAGCAGAAGTGCAAGATTCTTTATGGTTGCAGGACTGTTCTATCTGTTCGGACCAAAGATAAAAACGTTTATAGAGAAGTATTTCAACATTCTTTCCATCGTATTTGTTATATTATTAATCAGTGGTTTTGTTGCTATAAAATATCTCAAATAGTTAACCGCGTTCACTGCGGTAAGCTGAGTTTTCACACAAGGAGAATTATCATGCGTAAATACCTTTTATTACTTTTTTTATTCACTTTGTACACAGTTATTCCTGCGATAAATTACGCGGAAGATTACCTGGTTGGAGATCTGCCGGGCAAAGGACAAAATGTACGTGAGCCCGCCGCGGCGGGACGTTTTTATCCTGATTCTAAAGTGGAACTTTCAAATAAGATAAACAATTATCTGGATAAGGCTTTGATAGAGAGCTTACCGGGTAAACCTGTAGCAATAATATCACCACATGCCGGATACCAGTATTCGGGAGCGGTTGCTGCCTACGGTTACAAAGCCATAAAAGGCTACGGATACAAAAGGGTAATAGTACTTGCACCCAGTCACTATTCCAGATACAGGGGAGCATCAATACTTGATGTCGAAGCTTATAAAACACCGTTGGGACTGGTAAAGCTGAATCGGGGAATATGCAACAACCTTATAAACGATCCTCCTTATTTCGGAACACTTAAAAACGCACACAAAAGAGAGCACTCTATTGAGACACAATTACCTTTTTTACAAGTAGTTCTGGGAGATGACTTTGAACTTATCCCCATACTCATCAGCAGGCTTAATAATGAAGAGTTTGATTTTATTGCTGACAAATTAAGACCATTGATTGATGACGATACGCTGATAGTAGTAAGTTCTGACTTTACTCATTACGGTTACGGGTATGATTATGTTCCTTTTAAAAAGGATGTAGAGGCTAATTTAAGAAAGCTTGACTATGGGGCATTCGAACGCATCCTCGCTTTGGATTTTGATGGTTTTTTCCAATACAAAAGGGCCACAGGAATAACTGCCTGTGGGTTTATGCCTATCGCGCTGATGATGAAACTTTTACCTTCTGACGTGCAGGGAACGATATTACAGTACGACACATCAGGCAACATAATGGGCAACTTTGACAGTTCCGTGAGCTACGCTTCAATAGTTTTTACAAAAGGCATCGAACCTCCTGACATTATTGGTGATAATAGCGATCTAAATAATGATGAAAAAACGACCCTTCTCAAACTCGCAAGAGATACGCTGGAAAGTTGTGTAAAGGGGGGAAAGAAGCCTGACTTAAGCTCCGGAGAATATACATTCAGCAAAAATCTGAATGAAAAAAGAGGTGTATTTGTAACACTTAATAAAAACGGTAATCTTCGTGGTTGCATAGGCCACATCCAACCCATAGAGCAACTTTTTAATGCGGTAATAGATAATACTATGAACTCTTCAATGAACGATGGGCGTTTCAGACCAGTTAGTGAAGGAGAACTGCCAGATATAGAAATAGATATCTCAGTACTTAGTCCCATAAAAAAGATAAGTGGTGCGGATAAATTCATTCCTGGGAAGCATGGGATTATAATATGTCTGGGAGGCGTGAGAGCAGTGTTCCTACCACAGGTAGCTACTGAACAGGGCTGGAACAGAGAAGAGACGCTCACTCACCTTTGTAACAAGGCAGGTTTGCCCTCATATGCATGGAATGATAAGGAGATGGAATTCTTTATCTTTACGGCGGAAGTATTCCATGAAGACAAAAGTTTGGCTATGAAATAACACAAAAAATCTACTCTCCAAAAATGGACGAAAAAGATAAAAAAGCCCTACTCTCTATAGCAAGAGAAAGTATAAAATCAGCAATAACAAACACTCCTAACAAACAACCACAGATTGAAATAACCAGGCTGGGGCTTCAGGGAAAAAATGGTGCTTTTGTAACACTTAAGACACACGGAAAGTTACGAGGGTGTATAGGAAGAATGGTTTCAGATATACCTCTGTACAAACTTGTTTCTGAGATGGCTGTATCAGCCGCGAAAGAGGACCCAAGGTTTGGCCAAATCAAACCTTCAGAATTAGAAGACTTAGAAATAGATATCTCTATACTGTCTCCTTTACAAAAAACCGATGACCCCCTTGACTTAGAACTAGGCAGGCATGGGATTTATATCAAAAAGGAGGCTTCAAATGGATGCTTTTTACCTCAGGTTGCTACTGAAACCGGATGGACAAAAGAGGAATTCCTGTCTCAATGCTGTAGTATGAAGGCAGGCCTGTCACCGGATGCATGGAAGCACAAAAACGTAGAGGTATACATCTTTACCGTAGAAATGATATCGGAGAAGATCAATAAGAACGGTTAAGGGTCCCGCTATCTTGAGGAATTGCTATGAATTCTATAATTACGATCTGGAAAGAACACTTAAAACAACTGTTGTCTTTTTACGAAAGGAAAAGAGGGAACATCTTTAGTTTTTACCTACTTTTATTCCTATACTTTATTGTAATAAATATCATCTGTTACTGGATTGCCATGTACACTGCGTTTCCTGAACTCACACATGGAGCCGCTGGGGTCTATTACTACAAAGTGCAATTTCCTGTTGGAATCCTGGGCGCTCTTTTTGATAGTCTTTCATTCTTTGTGACTATTTTCCTTGTTCGCCATGCACTTAGTTCCAAAAAAGATATACAGTATATTGCGCACCTTTTGGTTGATCTTATTATTGCAGTATTGGCAACTTTTTGGGTAGTCTTTGTATTTTCCTTCTCCGGTTGGTTAGTGAACCTGGTTAGCTACGTCCCACAGGTTCTCGCAGACCGCAATGCTGAGTACCAAGGACTATTATTTGATGCGGTGTCTAAACCATCCGACAATATGCGTAATATTTATTTCGGCCTTGTTATGGGGATCTCTGCAATGATTCCAACATGCATACACATATATATGTTTCTACGGGCCTGCATGCATACACTTTTCAGGCAACCGGTCACAATAAAAGAATAACCGGATCGGGTATTTATAAGGGACATGGAAGTTAAACCATAAACAGACTAGACCCGTTTCCAAAACTCAGTTGGTTTATTTGCATAACGTCACGGATAAGTCGCCACCACCTGTGCGGTGACGTTGCAAGAGAGGCTTGGAGCGCTGGCCTCAATAAATATCAAATCGCTAATGTATTGGTGGTCGATCTTAATGCGCTTGTTCGGTGTTTTTGTTTCTTAAAGCCATTGCTTTTTCACTGATTTCCTTTATCGATAAATCCTCATCCAAACCCTGTCTCCATTTAGTATAATCAAAAGGTTCTCTTTGTATTAGAGCTATAAACCGCTCTGCTTCAATATCCCCAAGAGATGCAGTAAGAGCTTCAAGACCTTTAAGCCGTATTTCTGTATCAGTAATCATGATAAAACCTCCTTAATAAAACCAATCGGGTCATCTATTTTGATCCCTTCCAGTACTTCAGACTGTTTTAGAATATTATCATCCGTGGTAAGAAAAAAATTGCATCTTGAGATAATAGCACATGCAACATATAACGAATCCATCTTTTTAAAACCTGTACTATTCAAGGAATCAGCTTTTTTTAGTATTTCGGCATTCTCTTGTATATCAATTACAGCATATTTTTTCCATCCTTTCATTAGCTCTTTCCGATCTTCATATGGATTCTTACTGTTCTCATAATCCAAAATGTAAGACCAAGTTAACTCAAGATTTCCTGTACGGATTTCTTCTTGAATGCTCAATTTTGCTTCGGTCTCAAGTTTTATTCTAAGTTGAGATTGATCGTCAAAAGAACGATTAAAACAGCAATTATCAAGATATATTTTCATATTATTTACCTAGTTCCAATTGAAGTAACATTTTCACCGAATGCCGGAGTTGAGGAGCACATTGAAAATGTTGTCTGACCAGTGACTGGTTAGGCAAAGACAAATCGAATAATTCCTATTACAAAGAGATTGTCAAATATCAAGATGCGTTTCCACTTATTTTTTTAGTTCGTTCTATTACCCACTGCCGAATCAAATCATCATATGATATTCTCTTTGATTCGGCAATTTTCATAACGCTTTCTGCCTCATCACGCTGTAAGTGTATTCTTAAAACGATATTTTTTTCAAAAACTGACGACTTAACTTCCTCTAATTCACCTTCGAAATCAGTAAGATCATGTGTGTCCCAAAAATGTGCTAATTTTTGAATAGAGTCGGTTTTTGGAATAAATTCTTTTTTCATAAATTCCTCCATTTTTTATAACGTCGTTTTTCCTTGTTAGTCATTGTCCTTGCTGTAACAGGATATCCAATTCCATCAGGAAATTGAATGACGACGCAAAACAAATAACGTCCGGCTTCTGTTTGTCCAAGTACAAAATAAACTGGATTCTTCCCTTCAGATTTTGCATGCTGAACCAATGCTGATCCGAAGCAAACTTCTTCGACTTCTTCAGAATCAACACCATGTCTTGAAATATGCTCAATTCTGTCTTCAGGCCATATAAGCTCATGAATTTTCATTTATGTTATATTATACGGTAGAAGTTGAAAAAGAGCAACGGCTTAACG
>JANLHC010000305.1 GCA_024654465.1 Candidatus Scalindua sp. | reverse complement strand
TCCGCTAAGAGATAGGAGAGAGGATATTGGATTGTTGACAGATAGTTTTCTGGTAAAATATGCGGCAAAGAACAAGAAGGATATTAAGGGGTTCAGTTCGCAGTGTGCCAGGTTATTGATCAATTATGACTGGCCCGGTAATGTGAGAGAGCTTGAAAACGCTGTAGAGAGAGCGGTGGTAATGGCCAGGAATGAATTTATAGAGCCCGGCAATCTTCCATCAAGCATAAGTCAAAGTTTAAAAAAGGCGAAAAAAGATACATTCCGTATACCGTCAGGTACAACGATGAAGGAGATCGAGAAGAAGGTTATCCTTGATGCACTTCACACGACTGATGGCAGTAAGTCCAAAGCGGCGAAGATACTTGGCATTTCTACAAGAAAGATCGAATATAAGATCAAAGAATGGTCAAGTAACAATGATGCAAAGACACTAAAGGTAGAATAAGGCCAGAAAACAACGTATCGGAGTGATCACCGGATTATGATCTGAATTGAACCATTTTATTCTGATCATCCATAATAAACTCCAGTTTTTTCACTTTGAAATATAACGAATCCCTTTTACGACAAGCCAGACAAAACCGGCAGTTGTTGAGAGCCCTCCCAGGACAGTTATGATCGGATTTGTATTGCCAAGGTCACGCTCATAAGCGAGTATCAAAAGTCCTGAGAAAAAGAAAAACAAGGGAAGAATATACCTTCTTCCGGATTGCTTTGCTTTAACCGACTGTTCACAATTATCGCATTTACCAAAAGCCATTTTATTGTTTAATATTACCAATTACTTTTAGCTCTGTTTTCCTATCTTCAAGATTACATTTATTGCATTAATAATTCAAACTTTTTATGTAATGCAGGAAGAAAAACTAAAAGAATTTTCAATATGGGAAATGAAGAAAGTTAATTTTAGAAGATATTTTATATTTATTTATAATAATTTTGAATGGGAAGGGGATATGCGTAATGAAGAAAACCTATCAGATATGTATAACTTTATTTTGTGCATTCGTTATTACTTCAGGGGCTCTAACCTTCAGCGGGAATATTAGTAAAGCCTATGCAAAAACAGGTGGAGAGACTATGCATGACTCTATGGTCACTAAATATGCGATGAAAGCTGTAGGCTCGTCTATGTCTAAGATTCTGGACGGATTATTGAATGGTGATTTTGATGTAGTGATTAAGGAGTCTAATAAGATATCCAGAATCAGTAAATATATGGTTGATATGTATTTTCCGGATGACGAATTGGGACTGGTAGGGCGGAAATTTAAAATGTCTGACAAATCAATGAAAACGGAATATGAGAAATATGCAAAAGAGATGGCCGCAGCTACTAAAAACCTTGCAGATACTGCAAAAGATGGAGACAGCGTTGAAACATATGAAGTTTTTGATTCATTGTTAAGAAACTTATGCTTTGAATGTCATAAAGCTTCCCGTACCGACTGGCCAGTACGGTCTAAATAGATGCTTCGTTAATTCTCCTGTTATAGCGCATCTACATTTTTGTAGATGCGCTATAATTTTTTCCTTTCTTACCGATTTAAATATCAAATGCAATATGCTTACTCCGTGTGTCTTTTTGCAGGCTTGGCACTCTTCATTTTAAACCATCCATCTGGATCTATAGTGTTCGCATAAACGCCACCAGATCAGTTTTCTGCTGTGCCGACAGTTTTAGTTCTTGAATTATGTTGAAGAACTCAACCGTATCCTCCAGTGTCAGACACCTCCCATCGTGCATGTATGGAGGTGAGTCCTTGATTCCACGCAGAGCAAAGGTCTTTATCATCCCCTCGGCACGTCCATCATAGAAACGTTCCACCTGGAGATCATGTGCGAGATTGTCAGTATAATATGGAGCTGGATGGCAGGAGGCACATGCCATCGTAAAAATCTTTTCGCCTCGCAACTCAGATTCTGTGGCTTTCTTCGGATTCAGGTGACCCTGAATATCCAACTTTGTCGCCGGAGGAAAAGCGATCATGTTCTGCATTGCAGCCATGGCTGCAATTTCCTCCCTCGTAAAGCGGCGGGCACCCTTTTTCAGCGCGATAACCTGATCACCGTCAAAGTAAGCTGTTTTTGCCTCAACTTCACTGAAATCCTCCAGTGACCGCAAAGAGCGCTTGGAACCGAAGAAGTGCTGGATATTCACTCCACGCAGGCTTACAGTATCAATACGGAAGCGTGTATCCTGAGGGCGGTTGTCCGGATTGAGATGGAAGACACCACTTGTATGGCCATTAGTGTGACAGCTGAAACAGGAGACCGCATCCTGCGCTATATCTGCCTTGCGGTCAGCAGTCACGTTGAACTGTTGCTGTGCCACAGGTGTAACCAGAAGGCGCATGCCTTCCAACTGAAACGGCGTGAGTATACCGTTAAACTTCTCATAGTAATTGTTGATCGTAATCTCCTCTCCACCGGAAACATCTCCCAGATCAGGTCGTGAGATCAGAAATAATGGCGGTGGAAATTCCGGCAGATAAGCTTCCGGCAAGTCAAAGTCCACATCAAAGCGGACAAGTTCAGGGTGCGTTTTCAATTGCATCGGAGCCACGACCATTCCACCGGTAGCATGCTTGACATGCGGCAATGGAGGGTATGGGAATGCGCCCTTCTGCTTGATCTCTTCAGGTGGCATCGAACCTAAACCCTCCCAGGATATACTACTACTTAATTTTGCTGTTGGCCCAACTGGCAGGGGTTTTCCACCGGACATTTTAGCATTCGGGGTAGTTTTTCCTGATAAATTGTACCGTTCTTTAAGCAGTGCCATGTGTTTGCTCATCGCTTCCGGCTTCTCTGCTATGTCCCGTTCACGCATTGCTTCAAATGGTTCTGTGACCATTATGTGCATATAACTGGATTCCTGCATTTTAATTTCCTTCGCATGCGCCGCTCCTAAAATGATCGACACCGTAGCGAATATTAACAGCACAACCATAGCGCACTTCCGTGTTATTCTTTTCATGGATCCATCCTTTCCTGGGTAAGATTAAGTATTAATATATCTTAAAACCGGAATGTCTCTTTAACTATTGTCACTTATTTTACAATGTAAAGGCCACAGTGACATTATAATCATAAGTGCTACAAAAGGCGCGTAACAGATTAATTAACTTTAATTTGCCTCGGTTGTGCTTCCGGCGCCTTGGGTAATGTCAGAGTTAATACCCCGTCAGAGAGATTTGCGTCTATGTTTCCGGTGTCAATCTCGTTTGATACACTAAATTTCCGTGTAAAGTGCCCCACATTATATTCCGTGTACACTGGATTAAGATCATTATACGTCGAATAGTCGATTTGACCATCAACTTCCAGAACATTATCCTCCAGTTTGACATGGATATTCTCTTTTTTGACACCCGGTATGTCCATAGTAACAACGAGACTCTTCTCTGTCTCAACAATGTCAGTGAGAGGAACATAATATTTCCCCGCAACTGTTTTCTCTCCGGTAAACTCACTTTTTTTAACTTTCTGATCTTTAACCTTCTTCACTTCGCTGGTTTTTTTATCCATAGCATCCACCTTTCTTAAAGATTATTGAATAGCAATTCGTCTGGGTTTGTCAGCTTCTGCGCGGGGCAGGGAAATCACCAGAATTCCCTCGTTATACTCTGCTTTTACCTTATCCGCTTCTACACTAATTGGCAGTTTTAGAGTCCTGTCGAATTTTGAAGAGTTACGTTCTATACGGTGATAACTAATTTTTTCTCCATAGTTAATCTCCCGCTCTCCTGCAATCCGCACGGTATTACCTTTTACCTGCAACTGCAAATCCTCTTTTTTGATTCCGGGCAATTCAGCTACGAGAACTAAATCACCACCTTTTTCAAAAATATTAACAGG
>JANLHC010000303.1 GCA_024654465.1 Candidatus Scalindua sp. | reverse complement strand
TAGATAGTATTCTGACTGAAGGCTTGGGGTGGAGGGTGAGAAGAAGCTGGCAATGAACTCTTCCATATTGCATTTCTGTGAGAAGCGCCGGTTTGAATGGTCTTTGTAAATCTCAAAGGCCCTTTCACTGAATTTAAGCGGACCGAAAACCACATCGATATCCCTGTTCTTTTTTAGATTGCGCCTCTGACTTTTAGACGGCTTAAATTCATCAGATATAACCCGGATGGGAACGCACTCCCGGCAGTCAGGACAGGAAGGTTGAAAAAAATATACTCCAAATTTCCTCCATCCTTTTGCAAGTAAAAATGAAATGTCTGATTCGTCAAGCTCGCTTGCAAGAAAGTATTTGAACTGCTTTTTTCTGTCCGGTAGATAAGGACAGAGAGAAAGCTCTCCTATATCCAGTTCTCTATGCAAAATCATAATTTATTTCTCTTGCCAAATGAACAAGATTGGGAAAAAACAATTCACCGCAAAGACGCGAAGAGCGCAAAGTTCTTATTATAGAAAGCAAATAACTAAGTATTCTGAACAGTTTTGGCCTTTTGTTTAAAAAGAGAATAAACTATGTGTTTTTTCCTCTTTATAAGGTTTTCTTTGCGACCTCGGCAACTTTGCGGTGAATAATTACAGGTAAATTTGTCTAAAATAGTTTTATAATGAATATGCCGATCATAACAACACTTATAACCAGCTTTACTATTACACCGCCGAGAAACCCGACCAATGTGCCCACGCCTGATTTAAATGCCCCTCTTAAATCTTTACCAAAGATTAATTCAAATAATACTGCACCAAAAAACGGGCCGAAAATCAGTCCGACAATTCCGCCCATAAAAAAACCGAATATACCACCGATTACGGATCCAATCAACCCCCACCTTGTTGCACCATATTTTTTTGCACCGATAACACCTCCAAGGTAGTCAAGGGCAAGAGAAACGATTGTTAAGATAGCGAAGATCAGGAGAAGAGACCATCCTATGGTCTCAAATCTATCGTAAGCGGCATATATAAAAACGCCTAACCAAATCAGGGGTGTACTCGGAATGATAGGAAGTATTACTCCGGCAAGCCCTCCGAGTATGACCAGTAACGAAATAATTAAGATAGTTATGTGGTATGTATCCATTATGGGCTCACTAAGAGTCTATATCGGCATTAAATCTCTGCCAGCCAGCCTCGCGCCTAATCGCCAGGAAGTTGTTGTTTGCTTCCGCTCTCGTTTTGTCAAATCGGTATATAGTTCAAGTGCGTTACCGTTTGATTTAATATCTCTGCTTATTGCTTCAGCAGCAAAGATGCCTGATGTCAATGCGCAGGAAATTCCCTCACCAAATGCGTTAAGAAATCCTGCCGCTTCACCTACCAGGAGAACATTGTTTTTGCCCAGGTAGAACTTCCCTTCCGGACACATGTTATTTCCAATACATCCCGATTTTCTGACCATTTTTCCACGCTTAAGATTAAACTTTTTCTCTAATAACTCTGTGTATTTCAAGAGATAGGGTTTTATCTTTTTCCCTTTTGCTGCCGCAGTGCCGAAGACTTGCAAACCGTCTTTAACACTAAACCACGCGTAGACTTCACCATATTGAGGTTCCAGGAAACCGTGATAAAATTCAGGGTCCAGGTTTGAACTTCCTTCGTAGTAATTCTGGTATGCGGTAAACCATTTCAGGCCCTTTTCAAATTCAGGATCAAGCTGTGCTCTGATTACCGACTTGCCGCCTTCCGCGCTTATCAGGTACTTGCACTTGATATCTATTACTTCATCGTTTAAATTATCATGAGCCTTCAGAAGGATATAATCATCAGTGTCGTTAAAGTCTGTTAAGGCACAACAATCTTTAATCTCTGCTCCGGATTTCTTGACAAGCCAGTAGTCATACTCAGAACGCCATATGTTGGGTGCTCCAATGCCATCTTTATTGAAAGGATAATCTTTATAGTTTTCATCATCAGACCAGAATCTAACTCCCTTTAAATGTTCAGGAGTAACGTATGCTGACGTTGGGATCTCTCCAAAATATTTCTCGGTAATATCCTGAGATTTTTTGAAGATAATACCGGAGCATATTTTGTACCTGGGTAGTCTCTTTTTCTCCAGCACCAGAACACTTAGTCCATCATTCACCAGGCCTTTAGCCGCCGCAGCGCCCGAGGGACCGGA
>JANLHC010000002.1 GCA_024654465.1 Candidatus Scalindua sp. | reverse complement strand
GAGGAGTGCCTCTTGATGAAAACTTTTTAAAAAAGATTGAGGAGATATGTCTGGATTTAAGAGCAGATTCCACTCAGAAAGATACTGAATACCCTGAAGTGTCAAAAGATTTAAAGGAACGGAGGAAATCAGAGAGAAGAAGTAAGGATAAAATAATTGATGTTATTGGAGTAGGCTTATGTTTGCTTGATCGCGAGTTGAAAATTACATGGGCTAATCAGACCTTAAGTGATTGGTTGCATCTGACGGAATCACCCTTAGGTAAACATTGCCATGATATATATCATTGCGACGAGGTTGGGACTGGTAGTTGCCCGGCGACAAGTGTCTTCAATGGAAAGACCGGCGACATAATTGATGCCTGGATTGAATCTGAAAATCGGGATAAAATGTGTGTGCAACATGTGGCCATACCTATCCGCAATGGAGAGGGAAATATTAATAGTGTTTTAATACTAACCATAAATTCTACCGAGAGTGAAAAGACCGTACATAAGCTTTTATTATTGCAGAAGTTAGGTGAAGCAATGCAGGGAACTCTTCATCTTGACAAACTACTTCACTTGATTCTGACATGCGTGACTTCCGGTTACGCATTTGGGTTTAATCGTGCCATGCTCTTTTTGGTTAATAAAGAACACAATGTCTTGAATGGCAAGTTGGCGGTAGGGCCATCTTCTCATGAAGAGGCAAATCAAATCTGGAAGGAGTTATCAAGTAAATATAGTTCTCTGAAAGATATATTTGAAGGATTAGATTTCAGCCATAATATAGACACTTCCTTTAATACAATGGTAAAACTTATGGTGTATTCATTATCAGATACAAGGGAAGTTGTGATATCCTGCGCAAAAGAAAAAAAACCCATAATCATAAAAGATGCCGTTAATGATCCACGGGTAACACAAGAATTCAGAAAAGCCCTGGGAGTGAATGAATTTGTCTGTGTGCCTTTGATAGCAAAGAATGAAACTATTGGTGTTATTGTCGCAGATAACATCTATACCGGAGAACCAATATCTGACGATCCTGTCAGCACGTTAACAATGTTTGTTAATCAGGCTGCACTGGCAATTGAAAATGCTGAAACCTACAAAAGGCTTGAAGACAAAATTAATCAACTTACGGAAACACAGCAGAGACTTATAAGTTCGGAAAGACTGGCAGCTATAGGTTCTATGTCATCATACGTCGCACATGAGATAAGAAACCCGCTGGTAACTATCGGCGGGTTTGCCAAAACACTCTCACGTTTTACCTTTACAGACTCGAAAATCAAGACTAATATTGATATAATCATAGAAGAAGTAAAACGTTTAGAAAAGATACTCAAAAATATTACCGATTTTGGCAAACCATCCACACCGGAAAAGATTGATACACAAATAAGTGAAATAATGGAAAACACATGTATATTGATGGAAAACTATTTCCAGGGAAAAAATATAAATGTACATAAAGAATTTAAAACAGACATGCCTGAAATTGCTGTTGATCCAATCCAAATAAAACAAGTCTTTCTTAATATTCTGATGAATGCGGTAGAGGCAATGCCTGATGGCGGCAATCTTGATATAAAAATAGGATCAGGGATTGAGTCAATTGAAATAGAAATAGTTGATAACGGCGAGGGTATACCAACGGAAATATTAGAAAATATTTTTAATCCATTCTTTACTACGAAACCTAACGGCACAGGAGTCGGCCTGCCTATAAGTCTGAAAATTATTGAGGACCATGGCGGCAACATAGATGTCAAAAGCATGCCGGGTAGGGGAACAACTATGTTGCTGACACTACCGGTAACATAACGGAAAGGAGTTTGTCGCAATGAAGACTATCCTCATTGTAGAAGATGACAAGAATCAACGATTACTCTATGAACAAGAATTAAAACGTGTCGGCTATGAAGTTGTAACCGCATCTGATGGTAAGGAAGCTCTCGAAAAAATTCAGGAACAACTACCAGATGTTGTCGTAATGGACATAAACATGCCTAAGATGGATGGTATTGAGGCAATGGGCAGGATTTTAAGTAAAAACAAGGCAGTTCCTGTTATCATTAACACAGCTTACAGCAATTATAAAGACAGTTTTATGTCATGGATGGCAGATGCCTACGTAGTAAAATCATCAGACCTGTCAGAATTAAAGGATAAAATCAAAGAAGTATTGGCAAATAAAGCGAAGGATTTCTGAATTAACGTAGGTAAGCAGGAGTTCTCAGCGTATCAAACATTAATACCAGGTTATTTAAGTTAATCAATATTGAGAATAAAAATATGTTTCTAGACAATGTACTTACCATCATTCTGGCAGGAGGACAGGGAGAAAGGCTTTATCCCCTGACAAAAGACAGAGCAAAACCGGCTGTACCTTTTGGAGGCATATACAGAATAATAGACTTTACGTTAAGTAATTGTCTGAATTCGGGATTACGTAAAATAGTAGTTCTGACACAATACAAATCCTTTTCTTTAGATAGACATTTGAGGCTTGGATGGAATATTTTTAATAATGAATTAGGTGAATATATAGAACAGATCCCTCCCCAGCAAAGGATCAGTGATCAATGGTATCAGGGGACTGCAGATGCTGTTTACCAGAACATATACACACTTGAAAAAGAACACCCTGAAATGGTTGTAATACTTTCCGGAGACCATATTTACAAAATGGATTACAGAAGTATGATCCGCTTTCATCAGGAAAAGAGAGCCGATCTTACAATAGCAAGTATGGATGTACCACTAGATGAAGGGAAAAGATTTGGTGTAATAGAAGCAAACGAAGACAATCGAATTATTGGATTTCATGAGAAACCTTCTGTACCAATCCCTTCTCCAAATAATCCGGATGCGGCATTTGCTTCCATGGGTATATATTTGTTTAATACCAAAACTCTGGTTAAGGTGATAATTGATGACACTAAAAAAAATACAAACCATGATTTTGGAAAGAACATAATACCTGACATGATACACTCAAAGAGAGTATATGCATACCCATTTGGAGATGAAAACAACTACTGGCGCGATATCGGTACTCTGGACGCTTACTGGGAAGCTAATATGGATCTCGTACAGGTGTCACCAGAATTTAATCTTTATGACAAAGATTGGCCAATCCGTACTCATAAAAAACAATATCCACCGGCAAAAACCATTTTTAATAAAGATTTACCAGATGAACGGACAGATATGATTTTAAATTCTATTGTTTCCGGAGGATGCATAATCAGCGGAGCAAAAGTGGAAGGATGTGTTTTATCACCAGACGTCAGAGTAGACTCTCACTCAGAAATTTACGATTCAGTAATAATGGAAAGTGTCAGGATAGGTAGAAATGTAAAGATACGAAAAGCCATAATTGATAAATATGTAAATATCCCAGACAACATGAATATTGGTTACGACCGGGAAGAAGACTCTAAACACTTTACAGTAACCGATAGCGGCATAGTGGTTGTACGCAAAGGAATGCATTTAATATGAAAAGACTCAGTCCTACGAGTTTCCCAGAGTGAAGCTTGCTATATTGCCGCATCTAAGGCATCTTTGTCGCATTCAAATGTATGGCATTTCTATTCGTCCTCATCGGTTGGTTCGTTTGTGTAAACTTCCATTCTATCCGGTACTAATATCCCACCTGAAACAATTAATTTCATTCCCTCTTCAATATTTAAATTAGTTTCAGATATGTCTTCTTCAGGAAGATATATTAGAAAACCGGAGGTAGGATTTGGTGTAGTTGGAATGAATAAACTGGTTAATTTTGTTCCATCTTCTGTCTTTATATTTCCTGTGACAAACGCGAATGCCTTCATGCCCACTCTTGGATATTCAACTATAACTACACGTTTAAAAGATTGTGTACTTGGGAGGCTTATAATTTCAATCAGTTTTTTTGATGAGGTATAAATATTCTTAATAATGGGGACATTGTGCAATATCGATTCGAAGAAATTTATGATAAATTTCCCCAAAAAGTTTGTAGCTATCACACCAATAGAATAGATAGCTACAAATGTGAGCACAAACGCGACTGACGTGACGATAAACTCATCAATTTTGCTTTTTGGAGAAAACCCGAAAAAACCGATGGCTCTTATTACTACTGGAGATAGTATTCCACCTATCATAGTAAACAAAAATTTTATTACAAAAAATGTAATAAAAATAGGAAAAACAACAAGAAGACCCGCAATCAATTTCCTTCTAATGCTTTTTTCAAAACCAACATTGTAAAGCGTTCCTGACTTCATTTTATGTTTCATAAATAGATAACCTTAAAATTGTTTAATAAAAAAATTCAAAGATAGCATTCTTCCTCGTCTACCGATTGGGAATATCATTATGAATATAACGATGCAGAATGAAGAATCTAACTTGATAAATCAAATTACAAAAAAATGCCAGATTGCTACCATTATGCCCGCAAGGATAAAATTAAAATCGGTAATACTTTCACAGGCTAGACCGCTAGGTATAAGGCGCTTGTGATAGAGATACAAATACCCGCATGCATACGCAGCACATGGAAGGAGATAATAGGAAAATCCGGAAGTCCAGCCATTTATAGGGCTGATAATTAATAGTATTGTCAGTAATATAGACATTACGACTAGAATTGCCTTGGTATTGTTTTTCCCTATTGCTATTGGTATCGTTTCCTTACCAATTATTCTGTCACCTTGAACGTCCCTTACATCAAGCAACACTGTCCTCATGAAAACCATACTGAAAGTAAATGCCAGTACAACAGGAAGCGATGACAAAGAGGATTCCGGTGCTCCCAGAAACGGAATTAGACCTGTACTTACAGCCCAGGCTATACTTATAAACATCTCTTTCGAACCCGGAATTTGTGCTAAACTTCGATACCTGACAATGCTGGTGAACTTCTTTGGAACTATAGAAACCCGGTACGCTATTCCAAACAAAGATGCAAAAAAAATGCAGAAAAATGCATCTATGTTAATCGTAAACGCCAAAACTGAAGACAAGATAGCTGCTACAATACCGAGAACCATGAAGACTCCTTGATGTCTCTCGTATAGCTTTGCCCTGGATGGCTCACTCAAGGCAGCAGCTTCTTTATTAGTAAAATAGTTCAAAACATACATTGAGAACAGAAACAGTGTCGCAATTGCACAGAATTTAATCCTGGGATTTATACCAAGCAGGACGGAGCTTGCGTAACTGAAACTTGCTGCTCCAATTCCAATATACATGAAACTGCCTATTAGGATTGTAATCACTTTTTCAGTAAACGATTGCATCTTTTTGCTTTTTTTACCTTGATAATTCTGCACTTTGTCAACAACCCTCTCGAGTAGCCAGTTAGGTGTTGAAGCGCCGGCTGTTACGCCAATGACACCATAATCTGCAAGCTTCTTTAGATTCAATTCATGTTCCGTTTCAACCAGGAATGCAGGTACGCCTTTCTTTTCAGAGATTTGAACCAATCTATTTGTGTTCGCACTACCTCTTCCACCAACTACAATCATTGCATCAACATCCTCGCTCAGTCTGATCACCTCTTCCTGTCGTCTTGATGTAGAACTGCATATTGTGTCAAATACCTTGTGATTTTTATATCTGTGTTTTAGTTCCTCTGCTATTAATGCAAAAGTATTCATATCTTGAGTAGTCTGGGCAACAATACAGATTTTTTCCATTTCAGGCAATTCTAATACTTCCTCAGGAGAAGAAATCACATAACCGTTGCCTTCTGTATAACCTAGTAATCCTATTACTTCAGCATGTCCTTCATCGCCAACTATTATGGTAGAATATCCTTCCTTTGCGTTTTCTTCAATAATTGATTGTACCCGTTTCACGCGAGGACAAGTTGCATCACAGATCTCAGCGCCTGATGCTTCTAGCTCTTGTCTTCTCTTGGGTGTAATACCATGGGCCCTGATAACTACAGTGCTTTTTGACAAATCCGTGTCTTCATTGAGAGCCCTGATTCCTTGCTTCTCCAGCTTTTCAAGTACCTGGGGATTATGTATCAACGGTCCTTCTGTATAGACAGTGCCATCATTGCTTCCAACCTTATGAGCGGCATCCAACGCGTTGTCCATTGCCTTCCGTACACCCATACAAAAGCCAGCTTTTTTTGCTACTATAACTCTCATTTTATATATATTTTTGGTTAAATAAGTTGTGTGATTCTATGCCAATACATGCTAGATTTTATGTTCCGGCAGACTTTCTCACTCAAGCCATTACTACAAATCCAATGAAAGTGATTTTATCAACATGCAATTTTCTTGTCAAAGAAATTCAGATTTGATAGAATCGCCTCGGCACCAATTGTCAAGCAGGGAAGATGGGGTTTTCGCTGATCTGGTTGAGGCGACCATGCATACAATAGTGGCAAAGCT
The DNA here is from genome assembly GCA_024654465.1 of Candidatus Scalindua sp. Lineage (GTDB taxonomy): Bacteria > Planctomycetota > Brocadiia > Brocadiales > Scalinduaceae > Scalindua. The sequence goes on along the minus strand of JANLHC010000002.1, from coordinate 13,432 downwards.
GATATTTTAAGAGATTAACAAAAGAATATAAGGAGTATCTAAAAATGGACTTATATGAAACTATTAAAATAAGAAGAAGCATAAGGGCGTATAAAAAGGATCCGGTGGAAGACGATAAACTGGGTAGAATTATTAATGCTGCACGGCTTGCACCGACTGCTGCCAATAGACAGCCATTTTCGCTTATCGTAATTAAAAATGAACAGGTTAAACGCAAATTAAAAGATGCTTATTCACAGGAATGGTTTTATACAGCGCCTGTAATTATATGTGCATGTGCATTACCTGACGCTGCATGGAAACGAAATGATGGGAAGGGTTACGTTGATGTTGATGTGGCAATCGCAATGGATCATTTGATACTTGCCGCTTCTGCTGAAGGACTTGGTACCTGTTGGATAGCAGCTTTCAAACCAAAGGTAGTAAAAGATGTGTTAAACATCCCTGATAATTTAGAACCCTTGATTTTAACACCCCTGGGCTACCCTGAGATCATTCCGGAACCAACTTTTCGAAAACCACTTGGAGAAATTGTAAGAGAAATAAAGTGAATGTGTTGCAATTATCCATGCCCGATGTTGCTCTACGCTTCAGTGGAAAAATTTTTAACTTTTCATACATCAGTAGTGCCTCATTTAAGTAGTTTTATAGAATCAAAGATAAAAGAGACCACCAAGGTTCTTGTTTTAACATTTAATAAGACATTAATAGTTTCTTAAGGTATAAAAGATGACAACAGTCGCAATTTCACGTTGTGATAATTATGAATTAGAAAAAGTCAGCACGGCTGTAAAAAAATGTTTAAGTTTGATAGGTAATATTGAAACCATTGTAAGGCCGGGAATGAAGGTATTGCTTAAACTGAACCTTCTTTCAGCCTCATTAGGGCCGGAGAGGGCGGTTAATACGCATCCTGCAGTCATCAGAGCACTTGTTGACATATTTAAGAACGATTATGGGTGCGAGGTTTATATTGGAGATTCTTGCGGTAGCTTAAGGACCGGTTCTACAGATAAAGCTTTTAGAGTTACACAAATAGACAAGATAGCAGAAGACACTGGTGCCGTTATCGTAAATTTTGATAAGGATGAAGCCCTTGATATAACAAATGAAAATGCTGTAATCTTAAAAAATTTCAAGATCGCAAAGACTGTTAAGTCGGTAGATGTTGTGGTGAATGTTCCGAAGCTGAAAACACATGGTCTAACAAGATACACAGGTGCAATTAAGAATATGTTTGGTTCCATACCTGCCAATGGAAAGAAGAATGTGCATCTGCTCGCACCAAAGAACAGATTAATGGCTCAGGCATTGGTTGATGTTTTTGAGATGGTACAGCCACATATAACAGTAATGGATGCCGTTATTGGAATGGAAGGTAACGGCCCTAACGCGGGAGATCCGAGAAAGGTAGGGTTAATAATTGCCGGTTATGATGGAGTCGCGTTGGATGCTGTGGCCAGTACCATCATTGGCTTTGATCCTATGAAAGTACCTATAATCAAGTATGCGCATGACAGAAAGCTTGGTACCGCAGATATGAATGAGATCGATATTTCAGGTGAGGAAATCAGCAAAGTTGCAGTTGCTGATTTTAAAAAACCTTCCAGCTCTGCACAGGATTTTGCGTCTAACTATATTCCAAACTTTCTGCTTGCAAAAATGTTTGATAATAGCTGTTCATGTGTTTCTACGGTGTATGAACCAAATTGTACAAGATGTTATGAGTGTATTAGGAATTGTCCAGCTAAAGCAATGTCGGCGCCGGATGGTAAAGTGGTAGTCGATGAGGATAAATGCATTGGCTGCTTTTGCTGTGACGAGGTTTGCAATTACAAGGCTATTGAGATGAAGCGCTCGTTCCTTGGCAGGGCTTTCTTGAAAATGGCGGTGTTTTTAGGTGTAGAAAGACTGCAGTAGCAGATGTATTATCGATGTAGAAAAAGTAAAAAAGAGATGTAGTTATAGAAAACAACATATCCGGTTTTCCGTACCAAGATGATCAACATGAAATAAGATTATTTTTTTGCAATGTTAATTGTCATTGAAGCAGACGATAATTGGTTTTCATCTTTAACTTTTTTAGCGACTTCTTCCCTGTTAATAGTGATGTGCTTTGGCGCATCAATCCCCAATTTGATTTGCTGTTTATTGATATCTATAACAGTTATCTTGATATTATCTTCGATTATGATGCTTTCGCCTAACCTTCTTGTTAGTATAAGCATTTTTCACATTCCTGATTTTATATTAAAAATTTATCAAACAAGCCTAAAGTATGTTTTTTTTGCTAAACATTTTTTAATACAGTAGTTTATAAGTTTTATGTATTAAGTCAAGATGATTTACATTGAATTTTATGACATAATGCAGATAGTTTTTTGTTAAGCAAGTAGAACATTTTTTCATTTTCCACTACAACATCGAATTTTCCAGACTTTGCAACTACAATAAGCTCCTCTTTATAATTTTGATTTAATTTGTATATATTTTATTGAAGTATATATAAATGATATTTCAAAGGTTTAACCGGCCAATTAGTAATTGACAGGTTTTATTCCTTTTTGTTATAAGACATGATTAAACACTCGTGTTAATTTACTGGAGATAAGCTATGGCAAAGATAGAAAAAACTGCTGCAAGGGAAATACTTGATTCCAGGGGTAATCCGACAGTTGAAGTAGATATAATACTGGATGATGGTACATTGGGTCGGGCGGCAGTTCCATCAGGTGCGTCTACAGGCCGTCACGAAGCCTGTGAGTTGAGAGATAACGATCCAAAGCGATATCTCGGAAAGGGAGTTACCAAAGCCCTTAATAATGTGACAGCAATAATAGGCCCGAAGATAAAGGGCTTAGACCCTTCCGAACAGGAATATATTGATAAGCTTATGATAGAGCTCGATGGCACGGAGAATAAAAGCAACCTGGGTGCTAATGCCATCCTGGGAGTATCTATTGCGATAGCAAGAGCAGCTGCAAGTACGTTAAATAAACCGTTGTATAGTTATATTGGAAATAATGATAACTACATCATACCGGTACCCATGATGAACATTATTAATGGTGGAGAGCATGCTGATAACAACCTTGATATTCAGGAATTTATGATTATGCCGGTTGGTGCTGACTGCTTTAAGGATGCGTTAAGGATTGGGGCAGAAGTCTTTCATAGTTTAAAAAAGATCCTTAGTGCCAAGGGGTATAACACAAATGTAGGTGATGAAGGCGGCTTTGCTCCGGAGTTGAAATGTAATGAAGAGGCCCTGGAGACTATAATGGAAGCTATAAACAAGGCTGGCTATGAACCCGGTAATGATGTATTGCTGGCGTTGGACACAGCCGCAAATGAAGTTTATAAAGATGGAAAATACGTGTTACAGGCGGAAGCCGATCCTGAGAAATCTGTTGAAGGCATGATCTCGTTCTATGAGGACTTGATCTCTAACTACCCAATTTATTCGATAGAAGATGGTTTGGCAGAGGATGATTGGGATGGCTGGAAGGCGTTAACGGAAAAACTTGGCAACAGAGTACAACTTGTTGGAGATGATCTATTCGTCACAAACATAAATAGATTGAAGAAAGGTATTGACTTGGGAATAACTAATTCAATACTGATCAAACTTAATCAGATTGGTACGCTTACAGAAACCATACAAACAATAGAGATGGCTAAATCAAATGGTTTTACTACCGTCATATCACATCGTTCAGGAGAAACGGAAGATACCATTATTTCCGATGTTGCAGTAGCAACCAATGCGGGGCAAATCAAGGCAGGATCACTTTCCAGAACAGACCGCATATGCAAATATAATCAATTGTTAAGGATAGAGGAAGAACTTGGGGATAATGCTGTGTATGGCGCAGCTTCTTTAAGGATGAAATAACTTACTTATCTTGTGATTTGAACAATTGTTAGATATTTGATTCCAACTATCTCTTGAAATAAAAGAATTATGCTAAGGCGTTTCCTTTTTACCTTTTCTATAGTAACCTCGATAATAATTATTTTTTCTGTTACCGTTACTCAAAAAAGGGAGGAGAGAAGGGCTCTCGAAGCAACGCAAAAGCTGCTTGCAGAAAAAGTTGATTCTTTAAGAATAGAAAACAAAAGACTCAAAGAAGAGAACAACGCACTCGTAAATGATCCGATACAAGTCGAGAGAGAAGCCAGGGATAATTACGGATATACTAAAGAAGGAGAAACTACTTACAAGAAATACAAATTTAATATTTCAGAACCAGAGAATGAAAAGGCCGGGAGGTCAACTAAATCTAATGGCCTGGAAGCGTTCTTATTCGAAGGCCCTTTTCCGTGGCAGGTGCCATTAGGCCTGATAGTGATAGCTTCTCTATTTTTATTGGTTTCTTATAAATTATGAACATTAAAGCTTATATAGATAAAATTGTAAGAGATGCTAAAAAAGCATCACGTCTGATGGCCATTGCCGATACGTCAATAAAAAATGCCGCACTGGAGCAAATGGCGCTCAATTTCACGAACAGTAAAGAGATGCTGATAGTGGAAAACGAGAAAGACCTAAGGGCAGCAGAAGAAAATGGGTTGTCCTCTGCCATGATAGACAGATTACAACTGACTGAGCCACGTATAGACGCTATGGCGGAGGGTATAAGAGAGGTTATAAATCTTACTGATCCTGTTGGTGAAATAATGGAAGACATCGTGCGTCCTAACGGTCTTAATATTCAAAAGATCAGAGTTCCCATAGGTGTTATAATCATTATTTATGAATCCAGGCCAAATGTTACGGCTGACGCTGCGTCGCTTTGTTTGAAAACAGGTAACGCGACAATACTTCGTGGCGGTAAGGAGTCAATACATTCTAATATTGCCATCTACAGGCAAATAAGCTTAGCGCTTGAAAAGGTTGGTCTTGATAAAAATGCTATTCAGGTCATTGAAACTGCGGATCGTGAAGCCGTTGGACACCTTCTCAAGGCAGACGAATATGCAGATCTGGTCATTCCCAGAGGTGGGGAGAGTTTGATACGAAACGTTGTTGAAAACTCTACCATTCCGGTCATAAAACATTATAAGGGTGTTTGCCATGTTTATGTGGATGAATTTGCTGACACGGATATGGCCAGAGAAGTATGCCTGAATTCAAAGCTCCAGAGGCCGGGTACATGCAATGCTATGGAGACCATGTTGGTACACGAGAAAATATCCGATACATTTCTTCCTGATATTTACAAGGGGATGTCGGATGCTGGCGTAGAATTGCGTGGGTGCGAAAAAAGCCGTAAGATTATTCCCGAAATAAAACAGGCTGTCGAAGGAGACTGGTCAGCAGAGTATTTGGAAAAGATACTTTCCGTAAAAGTTGTTTCTTCCATAGATGACGCTATTGAACATATTTCAGTCTACGGTTCTGCGCATTCTGATGCCATAATAACTGAAGATAAACCGAATGCGAAGAAATTTGCCGATGAGGTTGACTCCGCTGCGGTATACGTTAATGCGTCCACACGCTTTACTGATGGCTTTGAATTTGGGATGGGCGCCGAGATAGGTATCAGTACAGACAAGCTTCATGCTCGCGGCCCAATGGGCCTTAAAGAGCTCACATCATACAAATACATCATCCACGGCACAGGGCAAATTCGCCGGTAAAGGCCCGCAAAACGAATGATATAGGCGCGTAACAATGAACATCTGCTGTTTTAACTTGATTTTTCATGCTTATTGAGATATCTTCACACTTTGAACATTTTGGTTGTTTTCTCTAATCTTAAAGATACAGGAACTATTTTTTAGGGGTTTACTATGAAAAGAAGACTTTTACCAGCCTTTTCTTTAATGATTTTACTTTCTCTAATAACAGGTTGTTTACAACTTCGATCCATGGTGATTCCACACCATGTGACTTTGGAAGAAGAGTTTCAAATGGGGAAATATGTGCCAAAGATTAAAAACTTTTTTATTATACTGGATGCTTCATCATCTATGAGTGTGTCATACGCGGGTAAGGGTGATGGGACAGATTCCAAACTTACGGTCGCTAAAGATTTTATAAGACATATGAACAATACTATGCCTGCGATGGAGGTTAGCGGTGTCCTTAGAACATTTGGTCGCGGAATTGAGGTACCGATGAAACAGACAGAGACCGTTTATGGAAGAACTACTTATTCCAGGTCCGGTCTGGAACAAAGCATAAATAGTATAAACTTTATTGCTGAGGGTAACAGTCCGGCCGGGCTTGCCATTAAAGCAGTCAGTGATACTATCGGGTCTATAAAAGGTGCGAATGTCGTGATTTTTATAAGTGATGGTGAACATCTGGAAGGGGATCCGCTTGCGAAAGTCAGGGACATGGGAAACAGTTATGGCGACTGGACTTGCTTTTATACGGTCTGGATAGGAAACAATCCTGAAGGCGGATTATTTATGGAAGAACTTGCCGGAGAAATGGATTGCGGTTTCTCAAAATCGGTTGATGACATTGCATCTAACGAAGACATGATAGATTTTGTAAAGCAAGTATTTCTTACAACGGATATCGACAGCGACAGAGATGGCGTTCCGGATAGTCTTGATAAATGCCCTGATACTCCGATTGGAGTTGACGTAGATGAATCTGGGTGTCCTAAGGTTGTTCAGACGGATAGTGACGGTGATGGGGTTTTTGATGATGTTGATAAATGTCCTGATACTCCGATTGGAGTTGACGTGGATGAATCTGGGTGTCCTAAGGTTGTCCAGACGGATAGTGACGGTGATGGGGTTTTTGATGATGTCGATAAATGCCCGGATACTCCGGTAGGTGCTATTGTTGATGATAGAGGATGCTGGGTTGTCAAAGGTGTGCAGTTTGATTATAAAAAATGGAATGTCAAGCCGCAGTTCAATTCCAACTTGGATAATATAGAAAATATTTTGATAAATAACCCTGGATTGAAGATAAGAATAGATGGTCATACTGACGATATCGGGTCAATGAAATACAATATAGACCTTTCTGGTAAAAGGGCTCAGGCAATTAAAGATTACCTGGTTGGCAAAGGTATAGATTCGTCGCGAATCACTACAAAAGGGCTCGGATATGCACAGCCAATTGCAGATAATGATACACCTAATGGGCGTGCCTTGAACCGAAGGGCTGAAATAATACCTGTAAAATAGTTGAGTTGGACGTTGAACCTGAATCAGCAATTGTCTAAAAAGGTTAAGTGTGAACACAGAAGCTTGAGCGTTTTTAAAGTTTTGATTTCTCCTCATTGCCATGCACGTAAAAATGTATGGCAATGAACAATATGGCAAATGAACAATAACCTATAGTGAAATCACTTGCTGCCCCACATCCGAATACACTAACAACACCGTTGGGTGTTAGCTCATACGCGTGTATAATACCTACAAAAGAAAACAATGCCGCTCCCAGTGACCAGATACTCGCCATTAAAAATTTCTTTTCAATTAAAAAGACGGATATGGAAGCCAGTATCATAGACGTAAAGATAAAACCTCTTTCAAGTGATATCATTCCATGAATTGCCAGATTATTGTCAAACGCATCCTTGCCGATTATGAATAGAGTTGTACCCGCTGACCTTAGAGCGCTCTCAACCATTAACAATCCCCATGCCGCAATAGCAGGAAAGAGTCCCATGGCAACTGCCATAGCATGGTGCTTTGGTGTCTCTTGAAATGCCTGTGCTACTATTACTATTCCGATCCACAGCAGTATTCCTATTCCTGCTTCAAGAGGAACCACTTTCAGGATAACGGTTATAAATCCGCTCAAGCAGATGATGGCGATGAAGACACCGTTAAGGATAGAATATCCGGTCCTGGCTCCAATAGCCTTCCAACCCGGATGGCCTATATATATAGTCGTAGGAAAACAACTGCCAAATAACGAAGCCGTAACAGAGCCAATCCCGTTAGTTAACAACGATGGGAATGTATCGTACTTGTCACCAGCTGCCTCAGCACTTTCAAGGTTTTGTAATGAACCCACGACATTAAACACTCCCATCGGAACAATGATAGAAATATATTGAAGCACATATTTACTTTGAATCAAGTCAATCATGCTTCCACCACAAAAAAGAGGTGGTGAAAAGTGGAATAATCCATCTTTATTCACAATACTTCCGCTATCCATATAACCCATTATCCACGCCAACCCGGTACCAACCCCAACGGCAATCAAGCCTCCTGGGAGCCCCAGTGGGAATCTCACTTTTGAAAAATACTGGACAAGTATAAACGCAAGAGGGAAAAAGGCTATGATTGGTTTTTCAAAAATCTTAAATGCAAAATCCATTGAGATAAATGTAATAGCAATTCCTGCAAGTGTAGAGAGCAGGGCTGCTCTTGGAGTGATACGCCTCAGCCAACTCCCGACTAGTGCGCCTAACATCTCTATTATTCCACTCAGGAAACAGGCAATCATGCCAATCTGCCACACCAGGTACGGGTCCTTCGTGTCATTATAAACCGGAGCCATTATAAAGAAAATAAAGGCAAAAAGGCTAACCGTATTGATTCCGTAAGGTAATGCAGTTATATCATCTCTTTGTGTCTTGATTGCAAGCCTTCTGGCCTGCCATGAATAAAAAAGGTTTCCTAGCAGTATAGAAATTGCCGCACCGGGAAGTATCACTCCAAAAATAAGTTCATCAGGCATGCCACATAACATCTTGCAGAGACTTACTATGAGCATCAGTTGTACGAGATTATCTATGGCAAGACCAAAGAATCCGTCTATATCTTTTCTGGAAAATAATGGATAATTCATAGTTTTTAAAGCTTGCGTTAGAATGAGGTAGTTTGTTATAGTCTGTTTTTTATAGCCAAAAGGATCAATTTATGATTAAAAAGAAACGTCTGATAGAAAGTCTATATAATGCGCTTGATCGTGAAGAGGAAGCAAACAATCAATTTTACGATTATACTATAAAATCACTGAAATACTACAAGTGGTTAAGCGAGGACAAAAAAGAAAAAGTGCATGACATAATAACAAAATTAAGGAATGATACTCAAAGACATAAGAGCATGGTAGAAAAATTAATTCAATACGTACAGGAGAGTGATAAAAATGTATTCTAAGGAAGCTCTCTCTGATATATTTGAAAGAATTTTACAATTTGAAAAAGACGCCAAAGCGGTTTATGACGAATGTGTAGAAAAACTTGATGATGAGACTGCTATCAATATTTTGCAATCGATCAGCAATGAAGAAAAAGATCACATAGAGCTTGCAAAACGCCTTACAGAATTAATCCGGGATTGACGTTTACCTGATTATTGCCAGTCTCCATTGAAGCTTTAATGAATTCGCTAAAGAGAGGATGTGGACTTGTTGGTTTAGATTTAAACTCAGGGTGAAATTGTACTGCGACAAACCATGGATGGTCTTTCAGTTCTATTATCTCAACCAATTCATTATCTATAGTCAGGCCACTGCAAATCATTCCTTCTGTTGTAAAAATATCTCTATATTTATTATTAAATTCGTACCGATGCCTGTGCCTTTCTGAAATAATTTCCTGACCATAGCATTTACGGGCAATAGTATTTGGTTCAAGTTTGCACGGTTGCGCGCCCAATCTCATGGTACCACCCATTTTATTAATATTTTTCTGTTCATCTAATAGACATATAACCGGTTCTGGTGTGTTAGCGTCAAACTCTGTGCTGTTTGCATCTTTCAAGTTACATACGTTACGTGCGAACTCTATAGAGGCACAATGCATTCCTAAGCATATCCCAAGATATGGGATCTTATTTTCTCTTGCATATTTTGTCGCTTCTACTTTTCCCTCTATTCCTCTCTCTCCAAATCCTCCCGGTATTAATATTCCATTACATCCTTGAAGGTGCTTTTCCGCGCCGTCCTTCTCAATGTCCTCGGATTCAATCCTTCTCACTTTTACCCTTGCTGCGTTGCTGACACCTCCGTGTGTTAATGCCTCATAAATAGATTCGTAAGCAGATTGGTGTTCGATATATTTACCGACGAGAGCAATTTCAATTGTAGTCTTTGCGCTTTTAAGTATTTCCAGCATATTGAGCCATTTGTCAAGGTTGCCTCCGTTTGATTGTAGATGAAGCTTTTTTAAGATTATTTTATCGAGCCCTTCTCTAACTAGTAGTAAAGGAATTTCATAGATATATGGTTTTACATCTTGTTCCTCGATAATTGATTCTTTATCTACGTTACAGAAAAGAGAAATTTTCTCTTTTATTTCATCAGATATCGCTTTTTCCGTTCTACATATTAGAATGTCTGGCTCAATTCCAGCTTGCCTTAACATACCAACACTATGCTGTGTTGGCTTTGTCTTTATCTCATCTGCCGCACGGAGATAGGGTATCAGTGTTAGATGTATATACAGAACGTTTTCTCTGCCTATTTCACGGCCAAATTGTCTAATTGCCTCTACAAACGGTTGGCTCTCAATATCTCCTACAATGCCGCCTATCTCAGAGATCACTATGTCTGTGTCAGCGGTGGCCACCTTGCGTATACAATCTTTTATCTCATTTGTTATGTGCGGTATTACCTGTATGGTTTTTCCCAGATATTTTCCCTGACGTTCCTTTGTTATCACAGAGTAATAAATTGAGCCGGTAGTACAATTACAATCCCTATTCGTAACGGCATTTGTAAATCTTTCATAATGGCCCAAATCAAGATCTGTTTCAGCACCGTCTTCAGTAACGTAAATCTCTCCATGCTCAAAAGGCCCCATAGTGCCAGGGTCGACATTGACGTAAGGGTCAAATTTCTGTAAGCTTATTTTGTAGCCATGACTCTCTAAAAGCATGCCAATCGACGCGGCATTTAAACCTTTTCCGAGAGAAGAAACGACACCACCTGTAACAAATATATGCTTTGTCATATACGATATTTCTCCAAGAATCGTTCAAAATCTTCTGGCGTGTCTACGCCTTCACAGGTGCAGGGCGTGACAACTACTTTAATTTTGTATCCATTTGAAAGAACTCTAAGTTGCTCCAGCTTTTCCAACTCTTCTACTTTTGGTACTGGTAAGCTGGAAAATGAGAGTAAAAAGTCCTTTCGGTATATATATATACCAAGATGTTTCAAAAAATGAAATGATGTATTGTTACCGGTATTATCCTCATCTAATATTTTCTTTGCCGTGGAAAAGTTTGCATGAATATTCCCATCCCTGATAAACGGAATTGATGCTCTGGAAAAATACATTGCATAACTATTTTTGTCTACAACGACTTTTACCGCATTAGGGTCGATGAATTCTTCTACTGTACTTATCTTATTTGCAAATGTACAAACTACCGCTTCCTGTTCAGCGTACATAGCATCAATCAAATCGTCTATCATACTTCCTTTTATGTCTGGTTCATCTCCCTGGACATTCACTACAAAATCGACATCCAGGCTGGATGCTATTTCAGCGGCTCTGTCTGTTCCAGAAGTGTGGTTCATAGACGTCATCTTAACACATCCGCCAAAATTTTTTACCACGTCGACTATACGTTCATCATCTGTAGCGATAATGACCTCGTGAACATTCTTAGCCTCCATTACTTTCCTATATACATGTTCTATAAGGTACTTACCTGTATGTTCCCTGGCTTCTCTTTTAATTAATTTACCTGGAAGTCTGGTAGATGCATATCTTGCAGGAATAATGGCAACCGTCTTTGGCATATTTATTGTAATTGAGCTGTTATTGTTAAAAATATTTTATCCTTAACGATACGATTGTTTTCTATATTTATTGTGTTTCTTTCTAAAGAGCACATTATAACCGCACAGGGTATACAGTCAACTAAAATAACAAGCTAAATCCTTAATTTTAAAAGACTTAAAATGTCATATTTTACAAGCTTAACACCAAAAACAGTTTCTTATAATAAGAGCAAGGTTTTATTGTGTTCGTCATAGATAGAACAATATAGAAGTAAAAGGAGTATAAATTTTAAACAAAAATTCCAAAAGATTTTATCTTATATCAATTTTAGATTTTCTTATTAATTTCTAAGTTACATGGATTTCAGAACTTATAAATGCCGCAATATAATAAAATTATTTAGTGCGCAATAGGCACCTCAATTGCGATTCTAAAGTGTGAGAAAATAAAATAATCTTATATGGGGGGAATAAAACTATGTTAGAAAAATTATACTACGACTTGAGTAACGATACCGATGTAGACAAAAATACAAATTCGGTTGGAGCTAACAGGCTAAAAACAGATTTAGAAGATTTTCACAACACGCATTTTACGATAATGGATTTGGTTAGTGTTTTTGCGGATGAAGCAGATAAGGTTTGCTCGAACAAACGCATGGCAAATTTAATTGCTTTAGAAGCTATAAATGATTACGTAAAAGTACATGTAAACAATGTACAAATTTCTTAGTTAGTAGTATTTAATAGTGTTTGAACATAACTGTAAATTAGGACACTAATTCTTAATCAGGTAAATTCCTTTTAATGTCTGCACTTTCTGCAAGGTTTAGAAGCCATGGATTCAACCTGGTTTGTACTTTTTGCACTGTGAGAAACTTTATGAGATCGTCTTTTACCTCACTAAACTTTTTAGTGCTTCTAGGTATCCGCTTCTCGAGCTTAATGATATGGTATCCGTTATCAGTCTTTATTATTTCACTGATTTCTCCATTTTTTAAATTTGCTACTGCTTTTCCCATAACCCCTTCAGGTCCAAACGGGCGCATTCTACCCTCGCGTGAAGCGGAATTTCTATCAATAGATTCCTTCTTCGCCAGTGCCTCGAAATTAGCTCCGGATTTAAGTCTTCCCAGGTTTCTTTCTGCATCCCTGATAGTGCGAAATACTATCTGTCTGGCAAGGATTTTTTCTCCGAGTTGTTCTTCAAAAGCTTCATGTAACTCTTCATCTGTAATTTTTACTGTTTCCTTTATAATTTTCTCTGCTAATAATTCTGCTTCTATTTGACCATTCGTAAGTTTAAACATCTTAGCTATATTCTTTCTATACTGCTCCAATGTCATATCTGCTTTTTCGAGTTCACGCTTAAGATCTTGCTCGTCCTTCAGTCCGCCTTGTTTCATTTGTTGTTCGATTTGGGCATTAATATGTAAATCAACTCTCTCCGCAATTTCTTCTTCTGTAATTGTAAGGTTACGTTTCTTAGCTTCCTGTTTTACAAGTGTTCTTCTTATTATCCGCTCAAGACCTTCTGCTCCGTTTATATTTATAAGTACGTTAGCAAGTGTATCACGGCTTATCTCTTCTCCATTTACGACTGCTACCACCTTACTATCTAACTTTGCGTCAGAACCAAAAGTTACACTGCTACTAATCATGCCAAGTGTAACGAGTACTGCACCAAATATAAACGCTATGTATTTCATAACACTATGGTTCCCTTAAAAAAAGCCAGAAATTTAAAAAAATGGCTAAAAAATTATT
>JANLHC010000302.1 GCA_024654465.1 Candidatus Scalindua sp. | reverse complement strand
TAGGAATCCTGTATGGATCAGGAACTTTATAGAGTTTTTTGCTGTATAAAATCCATGGAAGAAGGCAATGTGCAAGGGAATCCTTTGCCATTTCTTCGTCCAGCTTCTTTGGGATCAGTTTATCATTTTCGCAACTGAACTGCTTGGGTTCCGATTCAGGTAATCTGATGATGACATCATTGCCCACTCGATATGCATTATGAAGTCCGTATTGCATAAATGCGTGTCCGGGCTCCTCGTCACCTGTTTCCATCAGGTTCCTGCCAATCATGGGATGTATGGTATCTACTCCGGAGAAATGTAGAATAGTGGGTAATAAATCAAGTTGGCTTGCAACCTTTTCATATTTGCAGACAGGCACATCCGGGCCAATGATAAGCCCTGGAATTCTGAAACGATCAAGTGGTACAAGCTGATTGCCACGCACCCTGGTATCATGATCTGCTACAATGAGAAAAATTGTATTTTTATAATACGGCGCGTTTCTGGCAACTTTGAAGAACTCACCTAATGCATAATCAGCATACTTCATTGCATTATGTCTTGTCTTGGTGGGCTGCTCATACAATTCAATGCGCCCTTCCGGAAATTCGAAAGGCGAATGGTTAGAGGTAGAGAGCAGGATACTGACAAAAGGCCGGTCACCATGAGAAAGAAATATTTCATGTGCCTTAAGCAGCAGATCCTCATCTGAAACCCCCCATACACCATGGAAGGCAGGGTTTTCAAATGTCGGTTCATCATATATATTATGGAAGCCATTACCCAGAAAAAAAGAACGCATTTCATCGAAATTGCTCATCCCTCCATAAATGAAATCCGGTATGTATCCATGTTTCGCCAGGAGCGCTCCCACGTTAAAAAAATCTCTTTTAGAATTTTCCAGCTTGACGACACTTTTGCCGCAAGTAGGAAGGAATCCCGAAACAAGCGCTTCAAGCGCACTAACCGTGCGAGTACCTGTTGAGTATAATCCAGTCAATAGCATTCCTTCCTTCGACAATTCATCGAAACAAGGAGTAAGAGGAAGGCCACCGAGTACACCAACATATTCAGCCCCAAGACTCTCTTCCACGATAACAACTATGTTCATTGGGCGCTCTCTTTGATATGGGCTGGTTTGGAGATGAGAGAAGGGAATGGACGAGTTTACGATACTTGCTTCATCAATACCGGAATGCTTTTGAACACGGTCGAAAACCTCATCTTCTGCCATTGATCCATAAATTCGGGAAGGGTTCTTCTCAAGTTTATATCGTCGGTATATAGCATAAAACAGGGTGTAAGTGGAATTGAGTGTCAACTCATTGACAAGGTGGTTGTTTGAAAATGAGAAACTACTGATATTAGCAGGGCGATGCCCAATACTTGAACGAATTCCCATAATAAGTATACCTGCAAATAATGGAAAACTGCAGATTGGAATCCACCATTTCCACGGCTGATAGTTATCAAAAAGAGAGCCAAATACCTTCCAGAGGATTATGAAAACTACAATCATACAGGGACCTTGTAGTAATAAAACAACTTTGCTTTCCGCCCAAACCGTTTTCATCACTTCGCGAGGATGCTTTAGGTATTCGATAAAAACACTGTCAGGTCGAAGATCATATTCCTCGATAAAAGGAAATGTTGCAATTTCCATAAATAGTGCAAATGCAAATGTGGCACAAAAATAAAATTTGAGTATGAAAGTAACAGGTAAATGAAACGGTGATGGGAGTATTAAGACTAACAAAAGAGGGACTACGCAAAAATAAGAAGAGACCATGCAATCCATTCTCAGGCCCTGAACGAAGCAGTTATAGAGTTTCTCTTCCTCTTTAACTCTTTTGAAGTGAACAAGGATAAGTATGATTCGGAATACGGTAAAGACAAGAATGACAGACAGTAAGTATGGAGCGAGTAGCGCTAATGGTCCAAGAGAATAAAACCAGTTCATAAAATATCTCCTCTAATGATTCACTAAATAAGATGATGGCAAATGAGCACATTTCCATACGTCATTTCCGCACGGTCTACAGTGCAATAAGAGATTTGCGACCTTAGAGATTTGCCATCAGCACGTTCTGTAAGTATTACTCGCTACAAACTGATTTCGAGCTACTAACAATTAATCAAGGCTAAGCTAAAACCTTCAGAGTATCGCCACTCACGCTAACCTTCACCGGTGTATCACCAATAAACTCACCGTCTGCCTGCACCGGATACGGGCTACTATCTTCAGAATAAACCTCAAAACATTTGCCGCTTAGCAAGCAGGCACTTGCGGTATTCACCTGCCGTCCACGCCAACAACGATATGCCCACAAAATATAATCAAAACGACTACGACACGGAAAAAACCGAGCATGCAATATCGGGTTGCCACTATCTGCTTCCGGGACTGGATCTAATCCCAATGCGTATTCTCTGGCATTGGCAATAACAATAAACCCTGTGTTATTTTTTAGCACAAGCTGCCCATCAACCTTAACAGATAAATTTGGCACTTCATGTGTTATGAACGAACTCACACCTGGTACGATATACCCCATATGTCCAATAGCCGCCTTCCTATATCCAGCAATGCGGGCAATTATTTCGGAGTCCAAACCAATGCTTGCCATGGAGAAAAAGGCTTTATCATTCACAAGTCCAAAAGAGTGTGACGTTGTTTTTGTCCCACTCAGAATCTCGATAACTTTTTCTATATCCCAAGACATCGAGAAATGACGCGCAAATAATGATTCATTTCCTGCAGGAAGCATATAGACCGGTATACTTGTTCTTCCTAGTTCTAAAAGGATTCCTGCTAAAGTTCCATCCCCACCAACAACAACAAGGGCATCTACGTCGCCAATTAGAGTTAAAAGTTCTCCTTCTTTATAAGATTGGTTTGACTCGGTACAAAAAGCAGTCATTCCACAGCTAATAAGGCGATCACTCAGTTCTCTGGCAATTCTTTTACCATCCCCCTTACCAGATATTGGGTTGAATAGTATGGCGACAGACTTTCGTAACATGATACTTTTATTGTGAAGACATATGCCTTCCCATATCCACTTTAATCAAAATCATACCTCATCCCATACAGATTGTTGCCAGGTTCTTGAAATTATTAGATTCTGACATAAATTCAGAGACAATTCCAGCAAGAACCATAAACGCTTAAGTAAAACGGTTTATATACTAAAATACATTAAGGACGGATTAAGGAATGATTAAGAAATATTAATAACTTTTTGTTTCAAGCTTGCAAAAGACTGATCCAACTTTTGTGCGTCTAATTTAATGCTATGGTAGTGTTTGAATTGGCCTACATGAATCTCTCACAGAAAAAATCATGGAAACATAGGCTTAAAAGTGATACTGTAATAGCGTTTTTATGGAAATTGATGGTAACGGCGGATTAAAAAGAAAAAGTATGAGGAATACGAAAAACGAGCCTTTGGTGTACCCGGAAACTGCAATATTAACATTGTTTAATAAACACTTCATGATTCCTTAATGTTCTGTAATGTAAAATCAATGTTTTAGTATATTCCGGTACGTATCAGACCTCCATTGAGTAGGTAATTAATTGTGCAAAAAACTAAACTAATATTATGCTCTTCCAGGTACTGGTTTGTGGCCATTATCCTCGTTTTATCATTTGTTGGGATATTTGACCATGACCTCTGGACTGCTGATGAGCCTCGCGTTGCTGAAATAGGTCGTGAGTTTTTTGATGAGGGTGTTTCACTTGCGGTTCCACAGTTAAATGGTGAAGTGTTTATGGAAAAACCTCCTCTCTATTTCTGGTGTGTGGCTCTTTCCTACAAAATTTTTGGAGGTCCTTCGGCCAGTGCTGCCAGGATACCTTCAGTCTTGTTCGGGTTTGGAACGCTGATATTTACCTATCTCCTTGCAAGAAAGATGTACGATAGAAAAACTGCCGGATGGTCCTGTATGGTCCTTGCCTTAAGCGCCGAATTCTTTTATATCCATCACAAATCACTTGTTGATACATCGCTGGTTTTCTTTGTAACGGGGACCGTTTATTGGCTTTATCTGGCGTTAACTGCAGAGGTAGGGGAAAAGGGGGGCTATTATACACTATGTTACATCTTTGCTACCGGGGCTTTTTTTGCTAAAGGGTTTATCGGTCTTGCATTTCCCGTCTTACTTTTTGTATGTTTGATTTTATGGAGAAGGAATTGGCTGGAGATAAAAAGAGCCAGGCTGTGGATCGGTTTCCTTATAGTTGGATCTTGCATCAGCCTATGGTTCTGGTTTCTCTGGAAAGAGGGTTCCTGGGAATATATTAGTACGTTCCTGATCCACAACAATTTTCAGCGCATTATACCGGGTGTTGGTTCTGAATATTCAGGAGGGCATGTAAAGCCATTTTATTATTATCTATTTAAATTCTGGCGTGCGTTTGCTCCGTGGAGCATTCTGGTACCTGCTGTATTCTTCTATGCATGCCGCAAAGGATTTCAGGATAAAAACAGGCTTTTTCTTGTCTTATGGTTTTGTACAGGTCTACTTATGCTCTCACTTGCAGGGACAAAACGAACTATTTATATCGTGCCACTAATTCCTGCCATTTCGATACTTACAGGTTCATGGTTAAATGATGTAGAATCCGGACTGATCAACGGCAGGTTTGCGAGGGTAAGTCAATGGCTTATCCTGTGTGGTTGCGGTGTTTTGGTCTTAGCATTAGCCGGTGTCGTCTTTAAGTTGGCGCTGTACAAAACGGCGCCTTTTGTTTTGTTATGGCCGGTTGTTACAATTGGTTATGTCTTTGCCTTTCGCTCATTTGTTAAAAATAGAGTTATTAAATTGTGTGGTCTGCCGGTAACAATAAGTCTAATTTATGTAATGAGTGTTCTGGTATTTGTTCCATACATAAACAAGGCAAATAGCTTCAGGCCCTTTTGTGGTAAACTGGGTGAAATACTGGCAGCAAAAGAGAGTACTCTTTATGCCTTCCAACCTGAAGAGACTACCAGGGCTGTTGTACCATTCTATACCGGGCGTAAGCTACTGTCTGTGAATGACTTAAATGATGTGAAGTCTTTGCCGAGGGACAATAATGTCCTTATGCTTGTTCTGGACAAGCATAAGGACATGCGAAACTATAACAGCCTTAAGACTCTCTTTCCTGACGTTATATTGTCCGAAGTAGTTGGGAAACGAAGAAATTTCAAATTATTGAGTAACTAAAGCAAGAAAGGATAAAGAATGACAAGAAACACCTTCCTACCATTTTCGAGACCAGACATTGGACAGGACGAGATTAATGCAGTTGTTGATGTCCTCTCTTCCGGATGGATAACCTCAGGTCCAAAGGTGCAGGCCTTTGAACAAGCGTTTGCGGAATATGTCGGCAGCCCATACGCGTTGTCCCTAACCTCATGCACGGCAGGTCTGCATCTTGCTATGAATCTACTAGATCTGAAGCCTGGTGATGAAGTAATTACAACTTCTCTGACATGGCCGGCGACCGTGAACATGATACACTTGTGTGGTGGGAAACCCGTATTCGTCGACGTGGAACGAAATACCATCAATCTTGATGTGTCGCGTGTTGAAGAGGCAATTACGGAACGGACCAGGGCAATTGTCCCGGTTCATTTTGCCGGACAGGCCTGCGATCTTGACGGGCTGAGAGATATTTGCAAAAGACGTGGTATTGCAATTATTGAAGACGCTGCACATGCCGTCGGTAGTGAATACAAAGGGAAGCGAATAGGATCAAGTGACAATATTGCCATATTCAGTTTTCACCCTATTAAGAATATGACTACCGGGGAAGGGGGCATGATTACGACTCATGATAAAGAAACCTACGAAAAACTTCGCCTCCTACGATTCCACGGGGTTGATAAAGATGCTTGGCGGCGCTATGGCAAGGCCGAGAAGGACGGGTATGAATTATTTATTCCCGGGTGGAAGTATAATATGACAGATATACAGGCGGCTATAGGTATCGTGCAACTGAAGAGACTTGACGAGATGACAGAAAGGCGCGAGAAACTGGTAGCGCTGTATGACAGTCTCCTCAGCGATGTAAACGAACTAACGCTTCCTGCTAATGTCCCATACTCCATAAGGCATGCATGCCATCTCTATACATTGATAGTTGACAAAGACAAGGCAGGAATAACGCGTGATGAATTTATGCAGGAAATGAAAAAGCTGAATATAGGGACAGGTCTTCACTTTCTTGCAGTTCACCAGTTGTCATTTTACAAGAAGCATTATCCTCTGCCTGACGGTTCCCTGCCGGAAACCGAATATATATCAGAAAGAATAGTGTCCCTTCCTCTTTATTCCTTGATGAAAGAGACTGATGTGCAGGAAGTGGTTTTTGCAATTAAGGATATATTAAAGAAATTCAAAAAATGAGGATACGCTATTAATGGAAACTAGGAAACCTTATCTATCAGTGGTAATTCCGATATTTAATGAGGAAGATAATATCAGTGAGCTTTCAGGACGTCTTAAAAAAGTTATGACTGAAATGGGCCATACGTATGAAATTATCTTCATTGATGACGGAAGCATGGACAATTCCTTGAACATCCTTAAACAGTTTCAGGCGGTGACATCGGGAATAACGATAATTGAATTCAACCGGAACTACGGACAACATGCTGCTATTTTTGCAGGTTTTGAAAGAAGTTCAGGTGAAATAGTAATAACACTGGATGCTGATCTTCAGAACCCTCCGGAGGAGATTCCAAAGTTGGTAAGCAAAGCAGAAGAAGGGTTTGAGGTAATCGCGACGGTTCGCATGAAGCGCAAAGACTCAATATTCAGAAGATGTGCTTCTTATATAATAAACAGGATTACCGCTAAGATTACGGGAGTTAAACTCAAGGACTATGGATGTATGTTGAGGGCTTACAGGAAGAATATCGTTAAACTGATGTGTGCGTCAAAGGAAATATCAACATTTATTCCCGTTCTTGCTACATCATATGCCAAGAAAACAGCTGAAATACAGGTAAAACATGACGCACGTAGTGAGGGAGAGTCAAAATACAGCCTTATGCGTCTTATATCACTTCAGTTTGATCTCATGACCAGTTTTTCCGTCTGGCCGTTGAGGATGCTCATGTTTTTAGGACTTGCAGTTTCTCTGGCAGGAGTTGGATTTGGAATATTCCTCTTTGCAATGAGAATACTTATGGGCGTCGAGTGGGCGGTTAATGGGGTATTTACGCTGTTTGCTGTGCTCTTTTTCTTTGTGGGTACGCAATTTCTTGCGTTTGGACTTCTGGGAGAGTACATCGGAAGGATTTATGCCGAGGTAAGAAAGCGGCCGAGGTTTGTGATCGAGAAGATATATTCTCGTGAGGAGGATACAAATTCTTAAGATCATAGTGATGGGATATCACAACATAGGTTGCAGATGCCTTGAATATCTGATAGAGCAGAAAGAAAATGTAGTCGCTGTTTTTACTCACAAGGACAACCCTGACGAGAATCTGTTCTTTGATTCGATGGCAAATGTTGCCGAATCAGGTGGCATACGCTGTTACACACCGGAAAACATTAACAGTCCTGAATGGGTGTCCTTAGTTAAGGAACTTGCTCCTGACATTATTTTCTCATTTTACTACAGGAACATGATTCCGAGTGAAATACTTTCCATTCCGAGGCTGGGAGCTATAAATCTGCATGGTTCGCTGCTGCCGAAATACAGGGGGCGTTGCCCGGTTAACTGGGCGCTCGTAAATGGAGAAGAGGAGACTGGGGTAACTTTGCACTACATGGTTGATAAACCGGATGCAGGAGATATTGTTGCCCAGGGAAAAATCCCTATACTCTTCACTGATACAGCATACACTCTTCACGAGAAGATGGTGAAAGAAGCCGTGGTTGTTCTCGGTAAGGCATGGGGCCTGATAAAGGATGGAAGAAATGAGAGAATACCTCAGGACTTGTCTGTCGGATCGTATTATGGAGGAAGGAAACCGGATGATGGAAGGATAGACTGGAAATGCGGTAGTCTTGAAATTTACAACCTTGTCCGTGCCGTAACCCATCCCTGGCCGGGTGCTTTCTGTACTTTCAGAAATCAGAAAATATCTATATGGGAGTGCGAACCTGTGCCCGTGAAAAGAGATTTCGAACCAGGTAGCCTTGTATCGTTTGACCGGGCTGGAATTGTCGTAGCTGCCGGAGACGGGGCGTTGTTAATAAAGAGGTGTCAGATTAATGGAGATGAAGAATTAGACGGGTATGAATATGCCACAATGTATTCACTCCATGATGGCGAGATTTTTACTTAGTATATTTTAGGAGAGAAAATGAAAATACTGATTTTAGGAGTAAACGGTTTTATCGGAAATAAACTTGTTAAGAGGATAATGAACTCAACAGATTGGGAAGTGTTTGGAATGGATCTGTCATGTTCAAAATTGTCGCACTCTATCAATAATCCAAGGTTTCACTTTATAGAAGGCGATATTATGATACACAAGGAGTGGGTAGATTACCACGTAAAGAAGTGTGACGTAATACTTCCTCTTGTCGCGATAGCGACACCCGCGCATTATATCAAAAAACCTCTTCAGGTTTTTGAGCTTGGTTTTGAAGAAAATCTTCGTATTGTTCGGCTGTGTGTGCAATACGGGAAGAGGATCCTGTTTCCATCAACTTCTGAAGTTTATGGTATGTGCAGTGAGCCTGAATTCTCGGAAGATACAAGTAATCTTGTCCTCGGTCCCATAAAGAAACAGCGATGGATTTACTCGTGCGCGAAGCAGCTTCTCGATAGAGTCATATGGGCATACGGGACTGAAGGAAAGCTGGATTTTACCATTTTCAGGCCATTTAACTGGGTAGGTCCAAAACTTGACGACATTGATGCTGCGAAAGAAGGCAGTTCAAGGGTGGTTACACAATTCATAATAAATATCGTGATGAACGAACCGATCAAGCTTGTTGACGGGGGAATGCAGAAAAGATGTTTTACTTATATTGAGGATGGAATAGACTGCCTGATGAAAATTATTGAAAATAAGAAAGGGTTATGCCGTGGTGAAATATTTAATATTGGTAACCCTAATAATGAGTGCAGTATGAGGGAGCTTGCTGAAATGTTACTTGATTTGTACAGAAAACATCCGGAAGCTGAATCTTTCGGAGCAAGTACCACTGAGATCACTGATGTGTTGTCTAATGAATTTTATGGTGAAGGCTATCAGGACATCTCTGCGAGAAAACCTTCAATCAAAAAGGCACAGGAACTGTTAGGTTGGGAGCCCGTGGTAGGCTTGGAGTCTGCCCTTGAAAAGACTCTTGATTTCTTTATAGAAGAAAGCAAAGCAACAGGTTTGATATGCAATCAAAAAGTAACATAATATCCCTGAAAATTGATGTAGATACATACCAGGGAATGGAAAAGGGTGTGCCCGTTTTATTAGAAATCCTCAGAAAGTATGACATAAAGGCTACATTCTTTCTCTCCTTTGGTCCTGACAACTCCGGGAAAGCCATATGGAATATATTCCGAAAGAAGGATTTTCTTTCAAAGATGCTGAGGACCGGAGCCCCGCGTATGTATGGTTTGAAGACCATGCTTTATGGTACTCTGCTTCCGGCTCCAATAATTGCCGCATCTATGCCTCGAACCGTAGATTCTGTCGGAAAAGACGGTCATGAAATAGGTGTACACGCATGGGACCACAGGTTGTGGCAGGATAACCTGGGCAAACTCTCGGTGGGAAGGATCAAAGAAGAGTTCGGAAAATCCTTTGATGCCTTCAGAAGTATCCTTGGTGCGGAGCCAAAAGCTACTGCTGCCCCAGCCTGGCTTTGTAATCTGACGAGTCTCAAAATACAGGACTCATTGAATCTGGAATATTCAAGTGATACAAGAGGCAGACTACCGTTTTATCCGAGAATTAATGGTGACGAGTTCAAAACACTCCAGATACCAACAAACCAGCCTTGCATCGAAGAACTGATTGGGCTCGACCTTATAGATAGTAATAATCTGGTAGAGCATCAGATTTCCTATCTGAGAGAAGATGCTCCAAACATAATCACCGTTCACGCAGAGGTAGAGGGAAATATCTATAAGGATGAATTTGATCAATTCCTTAAGAAAACTATTTCTATGGGCTACGAATACACGCCATTGAATGTAGTTGCAGATCACTTTCACGACTCTCCGATCAGGGATATAAACTACGAGTCTATTCCCGGGAGAAGTGGCTTGGTTGCAAGTTCCATCTGATAATATTTGTTTAAGTAATGAGGAATGACCATCATGATTCAATACTATAGTAGGCATTTCCAACGTATGCCAGTATATATGGCTATCATCTAAGAAAGCGCTGATGACTATTCTCGAAATATTCCTAATAACCTGTATAATAATTTCGATAGCGTATTATCTATTTTCTATTTATTGCACAATCTCGTTTTTCAATAAACAGACAGAAATAGATGACAATTATTTGCCACCTATCTCTATCTTAAAACCATTGAATGGTATTGAGGACGGAATCTACGAGAATTTTACAAGTTACTGTAAACAAGATTATCCTGTCTACCAAATTATCTTTGGCGTTAAAGATAGTAAAGATCCGGCAATTGATGTGGTAAAGAAGGTTATTGATGCATTTCCACAAAAAGATATAGAGTTGGTAATCTGTAATGATGTTGTAGGGATTAATCCAAAAATCAATAACTTGAATAATATGTACAAGAAGGCGAAATACGACATAATACTGACGAATGATTGTGATACGAGGGTAAACGGTAACTATTTGAAGAAAATCGTTTCACCTTTTCATGATAAAAGTGTAGGATTGGTTACTTGCGCTTATAGGGAAAATATTTTAAATAATATAATATCCGTGCTGGAATCGATTTCTATCAATCATGATTTCCTGCCTTCGATTATGTTGGCTCAGAAATTCGAGGAACTAAGCTATGCTTTTGGTGTCACTATTGCTACAAGAAGAGGAATAATGGATAATATTGGCGGATTTGCAGAGTTAGCCGATTATCTGGCAGAGGATTTCCATCTTGGCAAAAAAGTATTTGAGGCTGGACATAAATTGTTTTTGTCTGATTATATTGTCGATGTAATACCCGAGAAAATGGGTTTTGCGGATTTCTTCAAACACCAACTCAGATGGTCGAAGACCATTAAAGCGTGTAGACCAATAGGATATTTCTTCTCTGCATTCTTTAAATATGGAATAGTATCTTCTCTGGTATACCTTTTAGTATGTTTTTGTTTCCCTACCGGAACAAGTTCAGCACAGGCATTGTCAGTTACTCTGTTCATCACATTTCTAAGTGTTCGTATAATATCTTCATCAATAATCAGTTACAGAATTACAAAAGACAAGAAAATAATACTCTTATTGTTGCCAATCAGCGATATTATAAGCTTTATAATATGGTGTACAAGTTTTTTAGGAAACAAGACAACTTGGAGAGGAAGCAGATTTTTACTCAAAAAAGGTGGGATGATCGAGGAGATCTAACCGTCACCAGGCAAAGGGAGCATTTACAATTTTTTGTAAATCAGGTATGATACCCATGAATACGTGGATTCGACATCTGGCCTTAATCCACCCTTATACAAATAAGCAAACGTATGGTACTAG
>JANLHC010000288.1 GCA_024654465.1 Candidatus Scalindua sp. | reverse complement strand
CTTGTTTCCTCTTTCAAAATCAAAGTTGCAAGCTCCAATTATATGATCTATCAACTCCATGCCTCTTTTTCAGGATACTTTCTTGTTGAATCTAATGGGAAAAAGACAACATTAAAGAAGTACACAATTAATCCTACAATATTAAAACCTTTCGCCAGCATTACGACCTTGTGATGACATGAAAACCTTACGATACCACCCTGCAATCATCAAGAAAATTCTTCGACAAAACATCAATATACGCAACTTTTTCGATTGAGTCAAGTAGCTGACAGCTATTATCGCGATACTCTGCATCATCAATTAAGTATTCCGGTAGAGGATTAAGAGTGATTAACAGAGCCACAACCATCTTACAATAATAGCGTTATAAGATTTTACACAAAAAATAATCCAAGAAAAAGCAAGTTAACAGCCTTACAAAGTAAAATTTATTTTAATATACAACCTAACTGACGCAAAAACTCTACCGTATGGCAGTGACTTTATGAGAAAAATATAAATTTATTTGTAATTAAAATTGAAATCGCACTGCCTTTTTGACTCTTTCCTAATAAAGTCATTATTGAGAATGGCGCATCTCAAAAATACTAAAACTACGGTAAAGACCTGTAACCATAATACTTAAGATTGATATATGAAAACTAATCATTTATAAATAATACTTGCCTAATTTGCTCCTGAGCTTATAATTCCTGTACTATTATATGCCTTCATCAACTGTTTCGTACAGGTTGACAATAATGGTAGTAAATGATTGCGGAGGCTCTTACGAAAAAATACTCAAAACTTTCCAATACTTTCAAGACAGTAAGGAGGATAACTATTTTCTATAAACTACTCTTATATATTGTTGTACTCTTCGGCACTTATCACGTTTCAACTTGTTATCTAACCGCTTCCGCCACAAAATTAACATCAGTAAATACTAATAACAGCTCTGATACATCTAATTCACAAGATTTCAGTGATAGAGCTGAACAGGTAAAACTACGTTCCTCTTATATGAATTTGTCTGCAAATGAAATACAGAAAATGAGTTACACCAAAATTCTCAAAGAAACGGAGTGCGGATTTTATGGGTATAGTATAATTAGGCATAATTATGTATTGAAAGAGATACACAATGAAAAAGTAGTTATTGATCATGCTACAGGACTGATGTGGCACCAGTCAGGATCAACACACGGAATGAACTGGGAAAAGGCGAATCGTTGGATAAAGCGACTGAACACGAAAGGATATGCAGGTTATCATGACTGGAGGCTACCTACTGTCGAGGAGGCGGCATCATTATTGGAACCGGAAAAGGCGCATTTCTTTTTACCATACGACGCAGATGCAGCTGAATATTATAAACTGTTTCAATCAGATCATCCTCAAGAGAGAAATCAAAGTCCTCTCTTAAAAGATGAACGAGGGAGATTCTTTGACCCCGTTTTCAACAAAACACAAGGCTGGATCTGGACTGGTGACAGCTATCACAGTCCGGATGCGGCATGGCGAGTAGACTACTTCTCAGGCCTGGTAGATTGGGATATCTACTACTACATTTTTTACTTCGTTCGACCGGTCCGCACGTTGGAATAACATGCCTTTGTATTTAATTACAATAAAGCTTCTTCCCGAAAAGAGTAAAAGATAATATGGAATATCCGGAAATTAAGAATGAAAGATTTACCGTTCAATATATTATTACCATCAATGATAAGAGGAGCATTGAAGAACACGCTTCCGATATAACTCTTGAACAAACGGTAGAAGTACCGGAGGATTGTATACCGGAGAAACATATCGAAGACGGTATAATCGGGATTGTTGAAAATATCCAACCTAACGGAGACATACCAAACCAATATATTGTTTCAATAAGCTACCTTACTGATATCACAGAACTCAGTATTCCGCAATTTTTTAACGTTCTTTTTGGAAATATCTCTTTAAAAAACAATATTAAGATTTCAGATATTACTTTTGCAGAGTCATTTTTTTCTGTTTTTAATGGCCCGAATTATGGAATCGACGGTATAAGGAAACTACTCGGAGTATATGGACGTGCCCTTGCTTGCTCAGCGCTCAAACCAATGGGACTTTCGATTAAGGAATTGTCAAAGATGGCTGGTTTACTTGCTAAAGGCGGTATTGATTTAATTAAGGATGATCATGGAATTTCAAACCAGAAATTCCACCCATTTAAGGAAAGAGTGAGTAGATGCCAGGAGGCTGTGGAGAAAGTAAATGCCGGCAGAGAACGAAAAACTCTCTATTTCCCGATGGTGTCGGGTAGATTTGAAGATATTGAAGAACAGATACAGCATGTTCTAAGGGAGGGCATAAGAGGTATTCTTATTGCCCCTATGCTTGTCGGTCCGGATACGGTCAGATACATTGCCGGTAAATACAACTTAATCATAATGACCCACCCTGCCCTTACCGGTACTCATTTCCATGACCCAAATCACGGCATAGCACCTTCCGTTTTTCTGGGTACTCTTTTCCGGATGTTGGGTGCCGATATTTCTGTTTTCCCTCACGCCGGTGGCAGGTTTCATTTTACCGAAGAGGACTGTCTTGCAATCAGCAACTCTCTTCGCGGTACCAATGGTTCCTGGAAAAGCACTCTCCCCTGTCCTGCCGGGGGCATTCATATGAACCGTATCTCTGAAATTAATGAGATGTATGGTGTCGATACTGTTTATCTGGTTGGAGGGTCTCTGATGCAGCACTCTACTGACATTTCCCATTCAACCGAAGTCTTTATGGGAAAAATCAAATCCCTGTATAACGAAAAACTCTGTACACCGGAAGCGCCAATTACATCCTCATGCGAGATCCCATCAGGACCGGAGCAGATTATACATCAACCAATTATGAGATGTGAAGAGTTCAAGTGGTCAGGACGTTTTATAGAAGAGTATAAAACCGATAATGATTTTGATTTCAGAGGTATTAGCCGTCAGGAACTTATCGGCAAATATGGCGAAAAAACGTCATTTGATCTGCGATATTTTGAGATTGAACCGGAAGGATATTCCAGCCTGGAACAACACGTGCACGAACACGTGATCATAGGAGTCCGTGGCAATGGAGTTCTAATCAAAGAAGATTCTTCTTTCAATATCTCTGTCCATGATATTGCCTACGTCTCCCCTCTTGAGAAACATCAGCTGCGCAACAAGGGGAAAGAGCCTTTTGGTTTTTTCTGCATTGTAGATCATAAACGTGACAAACCGATTGTGATGAAATAATGCCTTTCTATGATTTTGTCGGGTATGGAAACCCGACCTACTCATTTTTAAACTAACGGCCCTATCTCTTTATTCAGAGTCTCAAGGGCATCAATCGCTGACGCTGCATAATCAGATGTGCCTTCTTTTATATACGCATAATTGATTCCACTTGAACTGTTAATTCTGTGGATCAGGATATCATTGTTTGTCTTTTTCAAAACTTCGACAACCTCTCCGGCACTACCCCCCTGCGAACCTACTCCCGGTATCAATAGTGGAACCTCTTTCTTTGATTCAACAAAGAATCTGCTGATTTTCTCCAGCTCGTCGAGATATGTTGCTCCGACAACAGCACCCACACCGGGTTTGTGCCACTTTAAAATATTCTCTGCAAGTTTCATATATACCGGAACACCATCAACTTTA
>JANLHC010000067.1 GCA_024654465.1 Candidatus Scalindua sp. | reverse complement strand
CTTAGTTTTAATTTGCAGGATGAGAAACTCAATACAATGGATAAATTGAAGATCGGTGTTGTTCCGTATATGAATGCAAAACTATTCATATACGGTTTTGAGAAGAGGGCGGATGAGATAGATATTGTGTATGGCGTACCGTCGGTATTGCCGGAAATGCTTGACAATGATAACTTGGATCTGGTCGTAATGCCATCTGCAGGCTATTTCAGAAGTACCGGTTACGAAATTATTCCTGGTAGTGCTATCGCCTCAAATGGTCTGGTAGAGAGCGTGAAGCTATTCATTAAAGCGCCTTCGATTGAAAAGATCAGGACTGTCGCTCTGGATAAAGATTCTTTAACGTCATGTGTTCTTACAAAAATTATCCTCTGGAAAAAATATTCTTTGAAACCTGAATATATTGTGCTTGACGATAAGCGTAAGATTTATAGCGAATACGCGGATGCCTTTCTCGTCATTGGGGACGATGCCATGAATGTCCGGGAAGAGGGGTTTATTGTACTGGATTTAGGGCGGGAATGGAATGAGTTGACAGGGTTGCCTTTTGTTTACGCAGTCTGGGTGGCAAAAGCTGACTCAAAAATACCCGGGCTTAGCAAACTATTAATTGATGCAAGAGAGTATGGACTAAAGTTTGTAGACGAAATAGCGGATGCAGAAGCGGTTAGACTTGGAATGGAAAAAGAACGTTGCCTCCGGTACCTCAAGGAGTCGATTAAATATAATCTGGGTGAGCAGGAAATTCAAGGTCTCAGGTCTTATTACGATTATGCCGTGGAGATGGGAGAAGTCAAGGAGGGGATAAAGCTTGAGTTCTATGACGAATAGTGTAATTGGCAGTGTATGTTCCAAGGAAAGATTGTCTTTCGAAGAAGGCGTAAACCTTATCGGATCACATGATTTGATAGGGTTGGGAGCAGCCGCAGACAGATTATGCAGGGAACTTCACCCAGAGCAATACAGGACATTCGTAGTAGACCGTAATATAAATTATACAAACGTCTGTACTTCCGGTTGTACGTTTTGTGCTTTTTATAAGGGTGCTGATCACAGAGATGGTTACGTGCTGTCTAAAGATGAAATCTTCAAGAAGATTGAAGAGGCAATATCCCTCGGCGGTACACAAATATTAATGCAAGGGGGGTTGCATCCTGATTTAAAAATAGATTATTATGTTGATCTTTTAAGATCAATTAAAGAGAGGTTTGATATCCATATTCACTCTTTCTCCCCTCCGGAAATAATTCATTTCTCGGCGCTGAATAACCTGCCAACAAAAGAAGTCCTGGCCTTACTAAAGAGTGCGGGA
Organism: Candidatus Scalindua sp.; assembly: GCA_024654465.1. GTDB lineage: Bacteria > Planctomycetota > Brocadiia > Brocadiales > Scalinduaceae > Scalindua. The sequence goes on along the minus strand of JANLHC010000067.1, from coordinate 8,692 downwards.
CTTGATACTATACCCGGTGGTGGAGCGGAAATACTTACTGACAGGTGCAGGGGGATACTGAGCCCGCATAAATGTTCTGCGAGTGAATGGTTACAGGTGATGAGAGAAGCGCACATGTCAGGAATAAAAAGTACGGTGACTATGATGTTCGGACACGTTGAAACTCTTGAGGAGAGAGTTGTACATCTTGAGAAGGTCAGGCGGTTACAGGATGAGACAGGAGGGTTTACTGCATTTATTCCGTGGACATTCCAGTCAAAGAATACCGCCTTATCCTTGTCTAAGGAGAAGACGACAGGTTTTATAATTGGTGGGTTTGATTATCTCAGAACACTTGCTGTCTCCCGCTTGTTTTTGGACAATATTCCGAATATCCAGGCATCATGGGTAACGCAGGGTTCGAAGATCGCTCAACTTGCATTAAAGTTTGGGGCTAATGATCTGGGAAGCACAATGATTGAAGAGAATGTTGTGAGAGCCGCCGGGGTGGATTTTCGTATGGATAAAGAAGAAATGATAGCACTAATAGAAGAGTTGGGATTTGAGGCGATGCAGAGGGATTGTTATTACAACATTCTAAGCGGGAAGTGAGTATGGAAGATAAAGATTATTATGAAGATGATGACTGGGATGAGGATGACTGGGAAAGGTTCTTGCAAAAAGCTGATGTTCATACTGCAAAATACATTGAATTGTTCGAAACACTACATAATCATCCGGATTGTGATAATCTTATAGCGAAAGAGATGGGTTGGGATCACAAGTATGAAGATTGTAGCTACAAAAATAAATCATGTGACAATTGCGGAAAAAGAGATGAATGCCACATATATGAAGTGAATCAGGTTTTTGATAATGCCGTTGAATACGATGAAACAACAGAAAGTGATGTTAAGAAAATTATTGCATATGAAAAAAGTTACAATCTTTACATCAAACTGAGTAAGTATTTTAAAAACCGTAAAGGAGTGAATGTAGATGAAGATGTATTGGAAGCTATTTCCGCCTCTTCTATGATCCCTGCCAAAATAGCTGGAGGGCATGGTATGGGATACGAAAAAGACACGTTATGTGGGAATATAGCAAATTGCAAACGTTCATTAAAAAATGCCAGGAAATGTGTCTATTTGCTTGAAATAGTAAGGGCAAAATCAACATGTCCTGATAGTGACATTAACATACTGATAAGTGAAGCAATAAAGGTTGAACGTGAAGTGCTAAAATGGATTGAATATCTGCGTTCAAGAATATGGTGGCGTTAAAACGTAAACTCGCCTTTGTTTTCATCTATTAAATATGCAGCCGGTATTATTACTTTTCTTATAATACTTAAAGGTCTTTCAGTATATCCATGTTTTCCTTTCTTGACAACTTTCGTTATAGATGATTTAATTGTTCTGTCTCAAATTCATTAAATAAAATAATAAGTGTTCTTGTACATAGAGAAGTGTTACGGCAAACGAGAAGGATGTAGTAGCGCTCTCGTACATTTATACGGTGTAAGAGGTGGATATTACGCAAAAATTAAAAAAAGGACAAAGGTGTGAACTATGAAAATGATTTCTTATTTTTTATTGTTTTTTCTCTTGTTGTCTCAAGTTGTCGTTGCAGATGATGAAACTAAAGCCGAACAAACTTTAAAGTCGTCTGTTGATAAAGTGTTTACGATAATGTTAGATGAAGAGATGGCAATGGATCAGAAGAAAAGCAAAGTCGTTGAGATTACCAATACCGTTTTTGGTTATCCATTAATGGCTAAATTGTCTGTAGGTAAAGAATATTGGTCTGAATTCAACACTAAACAGAGGGTCGAGTTTACAAGCCTCTTTACCGAGCTGTTTCAGCGTTTCTATGTTGATAAATTAGATCTTTTCAGTAATGAGGAAGTCGTTTTTCAGCCTGCTACTGTAGTGCAAAAAAATAAAGTTCAGATACCAACAATTTTGTTGTCAAAGGGTAAGAAGTATTCAGTATTATATAAAATGTTCAATTCTAATGACGGGTGGAAGATTTATGATATTACAATTGAAGGTGTCAGTCTGATCCATACATATCGGTCTCAGTACGACCATATCCTCAAAAACGGCAAGATTGAAGATTTGCTGGTAAAAATGAGAGAGAAAAATAAAGAAAATAAAGAAAATAAAGAATTATAACCGCTATCTTCGTTTATAGTTTCCTGCCATACTTTTAGCTACTTATCTTATGCAATCATCTCTTCTGAATTTCTACATCAGGTATATATTAAACAAACCAATTATTGTTATTATTGTGTTGTTGGGAGTGTTTACGTATCTAGGGTTTCAAGCAAGGGACTTCAGGCTTGATGCATCTGCAGATTCTTTGATACTCGAAAATGATCAAGATTATAAGTATTTCAGTGAAATAAATAAAAAATACGGCACTGCTAGATACCTGTTGATGACCTACAAGCCCAAAGGGGATCTTCTTTCCCATGAAACGCTTATGCGCCTTAGCTCATTGCGGGATGAATTAAAGGAGATAGAGCGTGTTAGTTCCGTTTTTACAATCCTCGATGTTCCCCTTCTCAGGAATCCGCCTGTGCCCATCAAGGAGTTGATGGAAAATATCAAGAATCTTGAGGATCCCGTTGTTGATTTGCAACTTGCCCGGACTGAGTTAAGTACAAGCCCGATTTATCAGGAGCTTCTGATCAGTCAGGACATGAAGATGACTGCGCTTATCATCAACCTTGCTGACGATAAGGAGTTTGAAAGAATCATTTCCAGGAAGAGTGAGCTGATGCAGAAAAAGGCCAACAATGCCATCACCTCTCTTGAACGTTCCGAACTTGAACGGCTTAAACTTGAGTATAGAGAGTGTAAAATTCGTCTGGATAAGGAAAAACACAGTGATATAGCTGCTGTTCGTAGAATAATGGATGGCTATAGACAGGATGCTGAGCTGTTTCTCGGTGGAGTATCGATGATTACCGACGATATGATCACGTTCATCAGAAATGATATTAAAATTTTCGGAATAGGTATACTCATCTTTTTGATTATAGCGCTCGGTGTAATTTTCAAAAAAGTCCGCTGGGTGCTCTTACCAATACTCTGTTGTGTTTTATCTGTCATTGCAATGATAGGTTTGCTCGGATTATTTGGATGGGAGGTTACGGTAATATCCTCAAATTTTATCTCTTTACAGCTTATTATCACCATGGCGTTGACGATTCATCTGATTGTAAGGTACAGAGAATTGCTGGTGGAACATCCTGAATGGTCTGAGCAAGAGCTTGTTCAGGAGACGGTACTTTCAAAATTTACTCCTTGTCTCTATACAACCTTAACGACAATCGCCGGTTTCGGCTCTTTGCTGTTTTCTGGTATTTTGCCTGTTATTACCTTTGGCTGGATGATGAGTCTTGGGCTTATTGTATCTCTTGTCGTCACGTTCTTGCTATTTCCCGCGATACTTTTTCTGCTTCCGGCAGGTAAGTTAAGGGCGCACAAAGAGTTTGGCGGAGCACTCACCCGCATCCTGGCAAGTGTGACTCAGGATTATCCGAAAACAATATTTATTTCAACCGGTATATTGGTTGTTATCATCGTTGTCGGCATATCAAGGATTACTGTGGAAAACAGCTTTATCGATTATTTTCGAAAGTCAACAGAAATATACCAGGGGATGAAGATTATCGATCAGGATATGGGAGGAACAACACCTCTTGATATTCTTGTGAATTTTCAGGAGATTGAAGATACTCCGCCATTAATAAAAGATACTATTACAGAGCCTACAGTTACTGATCAGGATATGGGTATCACAACGCCTATTGATGTCGTTGTGGATCCCCAGAAGATAAAGGATATCCAATTATCAAATCAAGATGCCACTATGGAGCCTGATGACGATTTTAGCGCGTTTGATGAGTTTGATGAGGTGGATAATTCAGACAAATATTGGTTCACCGCCGATAAAATGGCCATAATTATGAAGGTTCACGACTATCTTGATAGTTTACCTGAAATAGGTAAGGTTTTATCTCTCGGGACGATGTTGAAACTTGCTGAGGAATTTACTGACGGAAAGCCTCTTGATAATTTCCAGCTTGCCCTCATTTATACTCAGTTGCCTGATGAATTTAAAGATATGGTGCTCAGTCCATATGTTTCGATTCCGGATAATCAGGCTCGTCTGACAGTACGAATAAAAGATTCTTTAACGGGATTAAAACGAGATAGTCTACTCAAAAAGATACGATCTGATATGGAGAACAAGCTTGATTTGGAAAAGGTTAACGTTCACCTGTCCGGTATCATGATTCTTTATAACAATATGCTCCAAAGCCTTTTCAGCTCTCAGATATTAACTATAGGGTTTGTTGTGCTTGCGTTAATGGTAATGTTTACGATATTATTTCGTTCAATAAAGATAGCCTTGATTGCAATTATACCTAATGTAATTTCTGCTCTTGCTGTGCTTGGTGTGATGGGGCTTGCAGGCCTTCCACTTGATATGATGACGATAACTATTGCTGCAATAAGTATTGGTATTGCAGTTGATGATACCATTCATTATATTCACAGATTTAAGGAAGAGTATGAAATTGATCGAAATTATATTAATTCAATGCATCGTTGTCATGGAAGTATAGGAAATGCGATGTACTATACTTCTCTTACAATTGTTGCAGGCTTTTTTATCCTGGTTTTTTCAAATTTTATTCCCACGATACTTTTCGGTCTTCTTACCAGCCTCGCGATGATTATTGCGATAATCACAGCATTGACACTGCTTCCGCGACTGATAATTGCGCTAAAACCATTCGGGAAATAAATTTGTGCTGTAAAGCTTGACTAATCAACCAGGCATATGCATATATTTCGCTGCAGTTGGTTGGCATTTATCTGTTTTCGCAATAATTACGTTCTTGCTCATAGTCAAGTACTTAGATCTATTACTTGTATTTTGTTAATTAATGTGGTAATAGTCTATAAAATAATAGCTTAAGTGCTTCATAAAATTTTTGTATACGAAAGTAAAATATTGGTATTATTATTGCGGAAGTGATAAAGATGCTTTTAAGAAAATTTGGTTAAAAATTATCGTAGCCAATTTAAAAGTATTTTGCTAGAATCTGCGCGAGTAGGGTTTGAAATACTAAAGTGAGCCTAGATGTCTGTAGATATAAGAAAAAATTATTTTTAAAAATTAGCTATAAAAACAGGAGTTAACTGATGAGGAAACTAGTTTTATTGATGTGTTTTTTTGTTTTAACAATGTACACGTTTAATATCTCTTTATTTGCGGAAGATTCTACTGCATCAAGGGAACAACCTGTTGTAAGCGAGAGTGGTGACAAGAACCCTGTTATAGATACCGGCGATACCGATGAGCATGTGGAATACGTAGATAATAAGGATGTAGATTATGTAGATATTTCAATGGATGCAGCATCCGTTAAAGATTCATTCCCGTCTTATAATAGAGCCGTGTTTACCTTTAATGATAAATTATACTACTACTTTTTCAGGCCTTTATCAAAAGGCTACAAGGCAGTTTTGCCTGAAGTGGCACGATTAGGAGTCAGAAATTTCTTTGTAAATGTAAGGACGCCTGGTCGTTTTTTCAACTGTCTCTTTCAAGGTAAATTTAAGGGTGCAGGTACGGAACTATCTCGCCTTCTTATCAATTCCACCATAGGCGGAGCCGGGTTTTCAGATCCGGCAAAGAAATACTTTCATCTGGATCTACAAGATGAAGACTTTGGACAGACTCTTGGACGTTATAATACGGGAGCGGGGACACATCTCGAATTACCTTTTTTCGGTCCATCTAACGTACGCGATGCATTTGGACTTATTATAGATACGGCGCTTGACCCGGTAACACTACTGATGTTTGTCAGTCCATATGCACCCACAGGGGCCAGGGCTTATATTGCCATCAATGATATTTCCATAGACAAAGGAGATACTTATGAGGGCTTGGTGGAACAGGCGATAGATCCATATATAGCTGTTCAGGACGCATATGCACAAAATCGGGCAAAGAAGATAAAAGAGTAATCAGGTTTTGGTCTCTTCTAAAGATTCTGCAACCATAACTATTTTCTTCCTTCTGTTTACTGGATAAATGAACAGGAAGGTTATGCCTGCGATTAGTGATCCAAGTATAGTCACTCTTTTTTCTACGGTATTAACAGCCGTGAACGCCTTTTCTTCGTCAATCTCAACCAGTCTCTCCCAAGCCTTCTCTTTTGGTCATAAAAGCATCCAAATGAGAGAACGGGATTTCGATGACCAATACGCCCAGTAGTCATATACGGGCGTTGAAAAGTAAGAGGTAAACTCAGCCAACTCTTCCTGCCAGGTATAATCCTCAAATGCTACTTCGTCCAAGCCGCTCGTGTAGACCCGACCGATACTGAATTGTTTGTATTAGAATCATTACTGATATTTAATACTTTTAACAATTTGCTTGCTCAAATTATTTAACATTAATAGAATGGACAATATGTGAACTTACCTGAATGCTCGGGAGAGAATTTAATTGCAAATAGGAAATCTCTTAATTGAGGTATAAGATAAATTTTACAATCTGCCTTGGCGGGCTATTAGGAGCTAATTTACGATGAAGGTGTTGGTAATTGGAAGTGGTGGAAGGGAGCATAGCCTTGTCTGGAAGATAGCACAGTCTCCACTGGTAAGTAAGATATTTTGTGCGCCCGGGAATCCTGGTATTTCAGAACTTGCCGAATGTATTAATATAACCGCAGATCAAATAGACCTTCTTTGTAAATTTGCTGTTAAAAAGAATATAGACCTTACGGTTGTGGGACCTGAAGCCCCTTTAGTAGATGGGATTGTAGATGTTTTCGGTAAATACGAATTGAAGGTTTTTGGGCCTGATAAGAAAGCGGCAATTTTAGAAAATAGTAAGGTTTTTTCAAAACTCCTTTTGAAAAAGCATGGCATACCAACCGCGGACTTCAGGTGTTTCGATAATTATAAACATGCCAGGCAGTACGTTTCATCGAAAGAGGCGCCAATAGTAGTAAAGGTAGATGGATTGAGTAAGGGCAAAGGAGTGTTTGTCTGTAAAACTAATGAAGAAGCGCTACGGGCAGTAGACTCTATCATGAAGGATAGAGTGTTTGGTAATGCGGGAAATCAGGTAGTGATAGAAGAGTGCCTGACAGGCGAGGAGATTTCTCTGCTGGCATTTACTGATGGGAGAAATATTGTTGCCATGGAGAGCTCTCAGGACCACAAGACTGTCTTTGACGGAGATAAAGGTCCAAATACGGGAGGTATGGGTGCGTACTCGCCTGTTCCAATTATGACGAGTGAACTGTATCTCCGGATAGAGAAAGAGATACTTGTGCCAACCGTTCATGCTATGAATAGAGAAGGAAGGCCTTATAAAGGTGTTATTTACATTGGTCTGATGATAACGTCTTCCGCGCCTATGGTATTAGAATTTAACGTGCGTTTTGGAGACCCGGAGGCCCAGGTAATACTTTCTCGAATGAAAAGCGATATTGTTCCAATAATGCTGGCTACAATTTCAGGAGAGTTGGACAAGGTAGATTTGGAATGGTATCCGCAAGCATCTGTTTGTGTTGTAATGGCTTCGGGTGGTTATCCCGGTATTTACGATAATGGAAAGGAAATTACCGGGTTGGATTTATTGAAGAATCAAGACGGTATATCTGTCTTTCATGCCGGTACAAAATCAGCAGACGGGAAGATCGTAACAAATGGAGGACGTGTATTAAACGTTGTTGCTTGTGGAGAAGATATAGAGGACGCACAGAAAAAGGTATATGAAGCGGTGAGTAAGATATCATTTGACGGTGCGCATTATCGCAGGGACATTGCGAGTAAGGCTATAACCAACCCACATGTGCCTGTCGAAAGGGAGTAAATGCTGAAGTTCTTCGAGTGCACAAAACAAAAATGAAGGATAGCAGGTTGTCCATTAAGAATATAGCAGGGAAATTAGGCAGGGGGGCGAAGGGCGTTTCCGAAGAGATCAGAGAAAAAATACCTGCTTATATTGAGCTTTTGAAAATACTTGCCAGACTAGGCAAAAATATATCACTTGATGTCGACAATGGGATCCTGAAGATCAGGGAAGGCTTTGTCAACGATTACCTGAGTGAAGTGTCCATTGAAGATAAAGGCTTGCGGTCGATCAGGGTATCCTGTGCGGATGGAAATGCCTCTTTCTCATTGGAATTAAAGAAATTCCTTTTTGATGGAGTAATAGAGGTGCCGTTTACGGTTGAACACTTTATTTTCAATAAGGATAAAAGAAGTGTTACCTTTAAATTTGGTGAAAAAAAAATAGACAAAGTAAACAATTATTATTCAAAGATTATTTTCTGGTTTAGCTTATCGGTAATCAGCATATTCTATGATAAAGGAGATAGTTTGAAAAACAGTTTTTTCAATCAGGATTCACTTACGGTTAATCCTGACGGTACACACACTATAGACCTTAATAAGATTCCGGAGTTAAGAGAATTGTTTAAAAAGAATGTGGTGAATATCAGATACTGGGACATGATTTCGATGGATAAGCTGTTATTTGAAGAAGGGCTGATAACACTAAGGCTTTCACGTAAACTGACCAATATTGTAAGAACTGCCATCGGGATTATTGAAGTGCTGCCGAAAGGCCGGTTTATCAGGCCATTATTGAACAGATTTTAAAAAAT
>JANLHC010000065.1 GCA_024654465.1 Candidatus Scalindua sp. | reverse complement strand
CCCAGATTACGCCCGGACGAGCTCGCACTTATAAGTGAATGGATAAATTCAGGTGCACCGAAGGATTAATATATCAATAAATGACTTTATTTTTAATTTAAAAAAAGGGAGAGGATATGAAACTTATTAAAGTTATTATGAGGCCTGAGAAAACATACGAACTGAAGGATATTTTGTCCGGTATCGGATATCATGGGATAACGGCTAAAGCTTGTTCAGGTTTTGGAGAGAGTAAAAAAGTAATTAAACAAGTTTTCAGGGGTAAAGTTTATGAACAGAGAGTCGAAGCCGTAAAAAGAGAAGAACTGGAATTTGTTGTACCAGATGATAAAGTAGATAAAGTCTTAGAAACTATCAGAAAGGTTGCCGCTACAGATCAGGGCGCTGACGGGCGTATATACGTATCAACACTGGATGAGGCAATCCATATTCATTCAGGCAGCAGGCATTTGGGTGATGCCAGTGAAGATGAATTAAAAGATGAACTTTTATAAAATTAGACCAAATTATAAATGTATTGCACCCTCAAGCATCGTCATTTAACATTGGATATTACTTTTTAAGTGAGAGTTCAAGATCTTCTGTAAACTACAAATCGTCCAACTTAGGTATTAATATGAAAACTGAGGGATCTGCGAATGTTCGGATTTAGACAACGTCGACGAAAGCGATTTCGCATGGCGCCTTTTCCAACAGATTGGCTCATCATTGTAGAACGCAATGTCCCTATATATCGATATCTGTCTGAAGCAGACCGGAAGGAACTACAGGGCCATATTCTCATCTTCCTCGATGAGAAGAAATTTGAAGGTTGCGGCGGCTTAGAGATCAACGATGAGATTAAGGTTACGATTGCTGCCCAGGCCTGCATCCTGCTGCTCCACCGGAAGACGAACTACTACCATGCACTTAAGTCTATTGTGGTATACCCCAGTGCGTACGTAGCACATGAGTCCCGACCTGTGGGTAATGGGATTGTAGCAGAAGGAGAATCAGTCCGGCTTGGTGAGTCGTGGCACAGAGGAGCCGTGGTCTTATCGTGGAATGATGTTCTTTATGGCGCTGCCGATATCCATGACGGACACAATGTTGTGTTTCATGAATTTGCCCATCAAATCGACCATGATGGTGCCGAATCACACGGATCACCTGTCATGGAGAAGAGATCAATGTATCTTGCGTGGGCACGAATACTTGGAGCGGAATACGCCAGGCTCAGAAAGGATACCGAGCATGGACGCCGTACCGTAATGGACCGATATGGCGCCACTAACCCGGCAGAATTCTTTGCTGTAGCTACTGAATGTTTCTTCGAAAAACCTCTACAGCTCAAGCGGAAACATCCTGAGCTTTATGAAGAGTTCATGCTTTACTACCAGCAGGATCCGGCCGAATTCTATCTCTCCGAAAAACGCATACCCTGACTTATTGCTTGTATTTCCGTATGTTGTATAAAAACTCCGTTTAAAAAGGAACGATTACTTTTATTCCTTTTCCTCTGGCAATGGCGCCGGTTCAATTGATAAGTATTCTTTTAGTACGGGTATTTCTCTACCGGCATATTTAGAGTGGCACTTGACACAAGCCTGTTTAATCATTTTTGTGTAACAGTGAGCAATTTCTCTCTCATCTTCTTTCTCTACCGCGGCTTGAAGATGCTCTATATTAGATTTTAATCTCCTGAGATAGATACCGAAGTTTGACTTTAAATTCTCAATAGCACTTAGGATTTCAGGATCAAAAGCATCAGATTTCCTGTACCATGCATCAAGACCTGGATCTACAGGAAAGAAAAGCTCGCTTATCTTATTTGCCCTGGTTAAAATGGCATCTGTTTCCTGTTTAATCGGCTCATAGTTCTCTGTCAATATATCTTCAAATATATTATGAGCGCGACCCTCTATTTCAGACATTAAGATCCTGGAAGGCAATACCATACTTTCATGTTTACCTTCAAAAGCCACTTCTTCGGCAAAAGAGTGTTGACCATAAAATGTGTTTATTGTCCCTAGCAATCCTAACAGCATAACAATATTTAAGAATATCCTTTTCATATCAAGCGGCTCCTATCAAAGATCCAAAAATTAAAAATTTCACATATTCTAAAAGTTTTGTAATATAAATCAATATAAAAATATGATATACAAGAATCTATCCAAAGCACTTGTTTCTCCTTTTCAGAGTGTGCTATTAAGGTTTAGATTTAATTTTTATCCCTGATTTATAGCTTTTTATTGGTGAAAAAATTCGATAATGTATACGGAAATAGAAGCTACATGCCTTCTTTGCTAACATTTCTAATTTAAGTATGAA
>JANLHC010000064.1 GCA_024654465.1 Candidatus Scalindua sp. | reverse complement strand
TCACCAATAACCACATTTCCTTTTATATATGTCCCGGACAGGATTTCCGTTCCTTTGCCTACTTTTAACTTTCCCTTTATGGTAACATTCTTTTCTACTGTCCCCTTTATGTCATTCTTTATTTCAGACACCAGAACATTATTTGCTTCAATCAAATCCCATGGATATCCCACAGAGAGCCAATATCCTTTTACCTTTTCGCATATAATATTTTCTTTTTTAACAAGCATATTTATATAATCAACTATTTCATACTCTCCTCTTTGGCTTTTTTTAAGCTTAAAACCAAACACTGATTTATCAAAAACATACAATCCCGTATTAGCAATATCTGAAACAAACTTTTTGGGTTTTTCAACAATCTTCTTAACCTCTTTGCTCTTCACAACAAATACACCAAACCTGCCCGGATCTTCAACCTCACATCCTAAAACAGCATATTTATGTTTTAAACATGCCTTTATGTCTCTCTTAGAAAAAATATCATCTCCGCCTATAACGACAAATTTATCCTTTATCAATTGTTCAACATATTTAAGCGCATGCCCTGTGCCCAACTGTCTCTTTTGCTCAACATATTGTATTTTCAACTTTCCATACTTGTGGCCGATCTCACTAATTATCATCTCTTTCTTGTATCCAACTATCACGATAACTTCGTTAACCAATCCCTGCAAGGCATCGAGATTGTGCTTTATTATCTCTTTATTCATTACCTTAAGTAATGGCTTAGGCACGGTCAGCGTTAAAGGCCACGTCCTTGTGCTTTTTCCCGCAGCCATTATTACCGCTTGTATCATATCAGGCACCTATCTCTTTCTTCATGGCTTTTGCAATATAATTTGCCATTTTTTGAATTTCTTTTTTATTCTCGCCCTCAATCATAATTCTGCATATATTCTGTGTTCCTGAATACCGGACAAGAACTCTTCCTTTTTTCCCTAACTGTGATTCAGCATTCTTGATATTTTTATTTACTTTCAGCTTGTTAATATCCTTTTTATCCTTCACTACAACGTTAACAAGCACCTGCGGCAGTGATTTCATACACTCTGCCAGTTTACTAAGTTTTTCGCCACTTTCTTTCATTACTCTCAACAGTTGTAAGGCTGAGATTATTCCATCTCCCGTGGTTGTATAATTTGAGAATAATATATGTCCCGACTGCTCTCCTCCTAAAACATATCCTTTTTTTCTCATCTCATCAATAACATATCTATCACCAACCTTCGTCTTAACAACTTTTATCCCTTTCTTTTCCATTGCGATATCAAAGCCTTTATTAGTCATGATAGTTACTACGACATAGTTTTTTTTTAACGTTCCACTCTCTTTCATTTCAATTGCACATATCGCAATAATATGGTCACCATCAACACTCCGACCTTTTTCATCACAAACTATTACTCTGTCCGCGTCTCCATCCAGCGCTACCCCAATATCCGCCTTTTCCTTTTTCACAACTTCCATCATCTTTTCCGGATGCATTGCACCACAATCTAAATTTATGTTCAATCCGTCCGGCTTGTCATTGAGCACAATAACTTCTGCTCCAAGCTCACTGAATATATGTGGCGCGGTATTGTATGCCGCTCCATTTGCACAATCCAGCACAATTTTTAACCCTTTCAGGCTCATGCTTTTTACAGAAGCTTTTACAAATTCTATATATCTTCCTTTCGCATCATCAATCCTGTACGCTTTCCCAATCAAATCGCCCTTTATATGTTCAGTCTTTACTTCTTCTGATAAAATATATTTTTCAATCTCATCCTCAACAATATCCGGCAGTTTATATCCATCTTCACTAAAAATCTTGATCCCGTTGTCTTCAGCAGGATTATGTGAAGCGCTAAGTACAATTCCGGCATCTGCATTCAACGATTTGGTTAAATGTGCAATCGCGGGCGTTGGCATAGGACCGACGAGTAAAACATCCGCGCCTACCGAGGCAATGCCTGAAGCTAAAGCATTTTCCAGCATATAGCCGCTGAGCCTGGTATCTTTTCCTATGACAAATTTAGGCTTTTCCTTTCCACATTTCTCCTTGAAAACATGAGCGACGGCTTTTCCAACATTCAATACCACTTCAGGAGTCATTGGGTAAGCATTAGCAACTCCTCTTATTCCGTCTGTTCCAAATAATTTTCCCATTTACATTCGCCTATACAAAAATAATGACTCCTGCCGGTTTTTTTAGACTATATTAATCTCATGTTTCTGTAACCTGGCAGGAACGTTAAATATCGATGGACAGTATGTCCGTTTGATAAGTGATTTTAGCGGCAGGACACCAAGAATGAATAACAATGCAGAAAAGGCTAGAATTGAAAGGCACTCACTTCAAAAAGCAAGTGCCTCCCAATTTAGCTTGTTAAGATTGAAAACTAATCACAACTTAGAAATGCTAACAATACGTGAGGTTGCTACGTAATATACGTTTAACGTATACAAAAGACTCAAGGCAACTTACACCATTTCTTTGAATTTCTTACCTACCTTAAAGCCTACAGTCCTGCTGGCCTTGACCTTAATTGGTTCTCCCGTTTGAGGGTTTCTTGCTGTCCTGGCTTTTCTTTTCTTTACCGAAAAAGTACCAAACCCTATCAGCTGAACGTTTTTATCTTTCTTTACGCCTTTGGCAATACCACATAATACGGCACTTACCGCTCTCTCTCCACCGGCTTTTGATGTCCCTAACTCTTTTGCTACTGCCTCAACTAATTCTTGTTTGTTCATAAAAACCCCTTTCTAAAAAGGAAAAATAGCCAAAAAATATATAACGGCAACAACCCCTGTCACATTGCCATACCAATTATTTTACCTTCAAATACAAGTTTGCCATTTGCTATCCCCTGTACGTCAAAGATCGCCCTTCTGTTCCTTAATTCTAAATTCTTTGCAATAATGATAAATTTATCACCCGGAAGCACTTTTCCTCGAAATTTAACCTTATCTATGCCGCCAAAACCAAAAAATTTTTCAGTTTGAATGGAACTCTTAAAATAATAGGTACACAACTGTGCGGCAGCTTCTACCATTAATACGCCAGGCATAAGAGGGTTGCCCGGAATGTGCCCGCGTACCCAAAATTCATCTTCTTTTACATCCTTAAATCCAATAATTATTTTGTTCTCAAGATCAAATTTAAGTATTCCACTTAACATCTCCATCTCGTAACGATGTGGAACTATGCGCCTGATCTGATCAATATCAGCCGTTAGCTCATTTAAATCAATTGTATCGATATCTACGAGGAATTTCTGCAACATTGCAAAATACTATTATTAAGGTATATTTTTGTCAATAAAAAATTATAAATTAAAAACCTGCTTGTATTGATTATGACTTAAATTCTGAAAGATATGGTAGCGGCGCAGGGACTCGAACCCCGGACCTACGGATTATGATTCCGCCGCTCTAACCAGCTGAGCTACACCGCCACAAAGAAAGGCATCCCGCTATAGTCATTTGCAACTGTACCGTAGCAGAACGAAATAGTATACATTATATATCCTATAGTTCAAGCCGTTAATTTGTACACAGCAACCTGTACTCACGGTACAAACGAAAAAAAGCATCTACTCTCTATAAAATCGCTGCTATTTGAAAAATGCATATACTACCTTTTCATCTTCACTATTTCTTTTTGAATGTTATCAACCTTCGGGCCAAAGCTGCTTCTGCCATATTGCTCCAATAGTTTGTCATACTTATAACTCCTTGCGGAGGTCAGCCCCAAACCATCACCCTGTACACCGTACTCATACACCATGATTACCTCCTGCCGGGTGTCAACCAGATAAAAAGGCTCTCTGTTGTTTGCTCGGCTACCGACTACTGCAAATACGTGTTTTGCACCCGCACCGCCATCGCCCTGGGCAATGACATAATTTGGCGAGGTTTTAATAAGTACAAGCACGAGCAATATAATAACTACTCCCAACAGGATCGTATTTAATCCGTATTTCTTAAGCATCTTCACCTCCAAAGTTTATGTTCCTATTGTATATATTTTTCGAAAATGGGAAATGGATATTACGGCCCATACGTTGGGAATCGAATATTTCCTACGTCTCTCTTTTCCGTTGTAAAGGCACGGGCCTCTTCTTCTTCCCTAATCAAGATGGTAGGTTTTATAAGTATAATCAGATTTCCTGATGTTGCAATGTCTCTATTAATCGTATTACTGGAAAATAATCTTTTTATAATGGGTATCTTGGAAAGTATCGGAACACCTTTCGACGACTTCGTCTCTGAGCTTGAACCCAGGCCGCCAATCATAAGGATGCCTTTATCAGGAACACTGACAGTAACTGATAATTCCTGTTTAGTGGTTTGTGGACGTTGTATGGTATTTGTCGCTGCCGCTCCTGTTCCAGATCCCCCTGACGGAACAGGACCTACAGTCTGAAAAGAAGTGTCGTCAAACGTTACCGCAGTGATAATTGGATGTACTTCCAGGGAAACGTATTTTCTGTCAGCGCTTACAACAGGCCTCACATTAAATACCGTACCATCATCTATCGAGGCCATCACCGGCTGAGGGGTCTGGCTCACAATTGTATAGCTCGCTATATAATTTCTCGTTGTAACGACCTTAATCGTCCCTCGCTGTGTATTTGACAGTGTTATCTTCGGCGCGGTTAATGTCTCTGCCTCATCGCTCTCCTGCACTGCTTTCAAAAATCCCTTAAGAAAGAAACTATCAAAAATCTGGTAAGTAAGATTTAATCCTGATGAACCGGCAGCTCCCGCTGCACCAGCAACGACTCCTGTATCCGAAAATGATTGCCCTGCCGCAGAGAAGACGCCAGCAACAAGATTGTTTGAAGAATCTTGACCAGGGGTGCCCGCAGTGTTTTTGGAAGAATGCTCCTTGGTCGCATCGAGTTGTTCAATATTATGTCCAAATGTCTCGAGAAAATTATCCGACACGGCAATGAAACGTGCCTCAATGCTTATCTGAAGATCTGAAGTAGACCTCAAGGCGGCAAGAAGGTCTTCGACCCGCCTGTGTACGTCCGCAACATGTGTTACTACGATATCTCCCAGCATACCCGCTCTTGCGGCTATTAAACCTCTGCCACCCATATCGGACTTCCATGATCGAGGTTCTATCGTACCGGTAATTAAGTCTATTATTTCCTGCACCCTGACAAAAGTATCCTTTCCTTTACCTGCTGCACCCTCTTCCCCTGTCACAACCTCCAACTGTCCCGTTAACTCTTGACGATCTTCCAGGTTTATGAGTAAGTCGCGAACGTCATAGACCCTCAATTCCAACGGCTCAACCGCAATATGAATGATGTTGTCTTCTACTATATAGCTGAAATCCTTTGGCAAAATATACCCTAGTATTACTCTAATTGGCACATCATTAAGATTTATGCTTACGTTTACATTTTGCACCTCTTCTTCATTTAAAAAGAAATTTACCCTCGATTTTTCCTGAAGGAACGCAATTACATCACGAAGTGGAGTATTGATAAACTCAATTGACATCCTCTCTTCCAGTTTCGTTTGCATTTTCTGGGAAATCGATCTCTGTACCGGAGAAGGTGATACCTTCAGTCTTTCAGTATGCTTGCGATTTTCTTCCAGCCTTTTTCCAGGGTCTTCTTTCTGTGCCCTTCCCTTGATATCTTCCCACTTATCCTCTGTAGTAAACCGCATTAAATCATTATAAGGAATGGACTTTTCTTTCAGGTTTTCAAAGTATTTATTACGTTCCCGTGCATCTACCTGCTCTATTTTTGCTATTATCGTTTCATGTCTCATATCCTCCTGTAGCGCTTTAGCGTTTTCCTTTAAGGCAAGAGCGGTTCCATCATAAGGCCTCTCCCTCAAAATAGCATCGCTTATCTTGAGGGCGTCTTCGTATCTTCTCTCTTTTGTCGCTTGTTTTGCATCTCGAATCAGATGTTTCCGCATCTTATCAGAAATTGTCACAGGTGCAACTTCTGCCTGTATTTTAGGTATCATCTTTTCTCCGCTCCGCATGATGTTCCTCTTTTTCAGCACATCAGAAGAGTATGTGTTCGCCTTCTTTATTGTTTTTGTGCTTTCATCTTCCTGGTAGGAATGTTGTTGAGGCTTATCGGATAACGCCTTTTCGCTTAATTTCAAATCATCATCTTTTACATTGCGTGCTTGATTTGATGTAGTCTGGCAGGCACTTATCATGAGGAGTAGACAAACTATTGTAATTACGGGGATTTTTTCTTGAATAGTTTTCATATTTTTACGTAAACTAAATTAGTTCGGTTCAGTGTCCGCTTTCCGCTTCTTCCAAAATCGATCTTAAAACTTCTACATTCTATTCAAACGGCTTTTTTGCATTGTCTATAGCTTTCTGCTGCTGTTTTGTCAAATTTCCTATGGCAGAATCTTCTTCTGATACTGCAGGCGTTGCCTCTTACTCTACATTTTCGGACAATTTTTCTTCCTCTGCTCTGGTAATTTTTTCAGAGTCATTCAGCCATAATTCACTAATATTGCCATTCTCATTTTTATACTTAATCTTGGAAGTCGATTTCATATATGTCTTGCCAGGTACTATCCTGGTACCAACAAACTCTCCTGCTTCATTCAAATCAACAATCTTCTTATTTAATGCTACCGGTCTTTGTGCACCATAGACAATATCCTGCAGTACATAATTTGTCGTAAAATCAAGCGTTTCTCCGCCTATTACCTTTTTGTTGCCAATTTTTTCGCCTACTTTTGTTGAAAACCCGTATTCACGCCATTGCCCATCTATCTCTTTTTTTATATTTATATAGGCAACGTCGCCGGCCATGCCTTTAAAAATAATTTCCGTATTATCTGTTTCTTCAACTTCTTCATATTGGACTATCTCTTCTTCCGCTTTTACTAGCCTTAGCGTTGTCGGCCCGGCGAAGAGAGTTACCCGTTTAATTTGATTTGCCCAGGAAGAATCACTGGTTTTATTTACCAGGTTTGACTTGTAGATTATATTTTCTGTTTTTTTTGGGCCTGCATGTTTGATAATCGTTTCTACCGCATCAACAGCACTGGAAACTCTTGACCGCAACTTCCTGCCGCTATATGGAGAAAGGAAAAGGATACAAACGGCATTATATAAACAAAAAAACAAAATCAAAGACAAAACTGCCTTAAACGCATAGCTATATATTTTTTCTTTTTGTGCCGTCTGCATTATTGATTGCCCATCTTAAACACTGTAATTATTCCTGTTTTATTATTTATTATTCATGCCCTCATTCGTTGCACTGACGCAATATCATGTCTTAAAATCCAGAACATATGCATCAATTACAACATCCACTATGGAAGGAGATCGGGAGCTTCTTTTCTGTGCCGGCTGGCCAAGTCGGGATGATTTCTCCGCCCCTTTTGTCACTCGAAATCTATTCAGTTCTCCACCAATATTGACACTCTTTATCTCAAAAGACAACTTTGATTTTAAAAGCTCATTCATTAAAAAAAGCAGGCTTTCAACATTCATACTTACCTTTATAGTAAATGGAATAATATCATACAATTCTGTGTAAACATTGGTAGAAACCGCGTTCTCCATCTCGAAATTAATACCTTCAAGAGACTCAACTTTTAATTCGTCCTTCAATATTATCTTTACTAACTCTTCAGTAATCCAAAATTTTTTCTGTTCAGGAACAATCTCCTCCCAGGTAGGAATTTTCACCTTCCATTGTTTTAATGAAAGTGCATTTTCGCCTAAGGGAATTTCACGATTTTTTATCCTGTCCAGAAGGACATTCATTCCCTGAATATACCTGTTTTTCCATAACGCCTCATCCTTGATCTCTTCTCCGTTAACAGATTCAAAAATCTTTTCGAAGTGACTATCCCGTTCCTTATAAAAAAGCTCATATTCTTGTTGAACATTCTTGATCGTCTCTAGTTTCGCCTCTTCTGCCTTTATCCATTTTTCATTGCGGATCATATGACCCTTTGTCTCGTATCTTTCTAATCTCGTCAATAACCTTTCAAGACTCTCCATTTCCTCTGTTTTTCTCGATCGAAATGGGCTTACAACACAAAAGTAAAAAGCAATTACAAAAACCAATCCTCCACCTATAGAGATCCAGAATTTATTTTTTTTAATATATGAGATATCCATTTAACTATCCATTCTCTTAAAATTGATCAGCGTTTCTGAATGAACTAATTTAACGAATCTACTATACATTGTAATTCAAAGCTTATCGGTGTACTCTTTATATCATCAGCCATCTCTTTTTTGTCCGGAACTGCGACATGATGCACCGAGCCTTGCACTAATCTTACATCACCAAAAGCGGGTATGTTTTGACCAGACAAGGTTAAATTTGCTATGGGTTTTTTAACTTTTTCCTCTATATACGATACCTCCGGAGCGTAGCTTTCACCCTTAATCCGTATAATCAACACCTCATTTGACGTATCGATATTTTTGGATGTGGTTGCCTCGCTTTTTCCAAAAAAATCTTTACTGCTAGCCCTCTCCTTTTTACCCGCATCAGGGACACCCCATAGCGATTCTATACTTAACAAATACACATTTTCCGGAACTGTATTGATAATTTTATTAATTGCTTCTATCCAGAAGCGTCCCTGGTCGCCCATTGACTCCCACAAATGTAAATTTTCTTCCTCCGCTTTAACTTTTTTCTCTATACTCTTAAAGGCTCCTTCCAATCGATTCGTTTCGTTTAGAGTCCCGGTTACGGTAGCTACGCTTTTCGAAAGAGGCTTCCATAATAAATAATCCTTAATACTCTGTGTAAAAAAGCTCAAAAAAATTCCAATCGCAATAATATAGGCAAAAACTTTCCACGTTGAAACCTGCCTCTCTTTAACGTAATCATGTGGAAGCAGATTTATATTAATTTCACCCAGATCTAAGCCATGCAGAGCAAGCCCCAATGCTGTTTCAAAGCCATAAATATTTTTTCCCGTTAACGCAGGATGATCAAAATCCTTTACCATCCTGATATTATCCAACAGGTCCAGAAACTGAACTTTACTCTCCAGGTTTTCGTCAACAAATTTAACCTTACTATCGTCTTCAAACGCATCACCCATTAAGTATAAAATTCCCGGCTTAGTACCTTTCGAAACAGAGACATAATATCCAATTGACCTCTGTATTTCCCGTATGAGGGTCATATTCACTTCTGCAATGGGAATGCTTCTATTCCAGTATTTTGATCTCCCTACCACGATAAAATCCGTATTCCCCTGCTCAACATTGATAACAATAACATCTTCGTTTGAATCAGAACTTAAGTGAACAAGATTATAAATTGCAATAGGTGTAATTTGAATGGCATCCAGGTTAGCCTTTATTGGCACCAGGCTCGACAAAAGATCATATATATTTCCCTTTTTTGTGGCAAACAACCCTATCTTAACATCTTTATTTGCCACCCCGCCTTCTTCAAACTGTTGATAGTCCCATACAATCTCATCAGGCTCAAAAGGAACTTGCTTGCGCAATTCAAATTTTAACGCGTCGCCGATAAGACTTTTTTTAATTGGTGGAAGGGTAAAAAACCTTGAGAGTATCATTTTCCCTGAAAGAGAAACAATTATTTTGTCAGACTTATTTATTAAATTGCGCTCTTTAAAGATGACTACCGCTTCTTCAATAAGTTTCGGTTTTTTAAGAGTAGTTTCATCACTCTGTGATGAATAGTTAATCCTGTCAATTGCTTCTACAACCAATTTTCCATCACGGGAGCCTGCCTTCACGGCTTTGATCCCACTATCGCCTATTTCCAGCCCCCAGGCGCTTTTGTCCCCTGACAGCCCAATAGAATTAAACCCTTTTTCGTATATTTCTCTAAAATTCATGAAGAATGTCAAAGTGAAATTAGTGTAAATTCCTGCCCGTCCGGCAGGCGGGCGTGAAATCAGCGTCTAATAAGGCAATAATTTCATCAGAAATTAATCCCGGCCCTTCAAGTTCCTCTGCCTTCAGCCATTGAACGTCAGGGAAGCTTCTAAACCACGTCATCTGCCTTTTGGCAAATCTGCGCGTGCTTAACTTTACCATATCTTTTGCGTCATCTAATGTAATCAAACCATCAAGATATTGAATAACCTCCTTATAGCCCAGCGCCTGCTTTGCCTGTTTGCTTAAGCCTTCAGGATTTTCCAATAATGATTTGACCTCGCCAACAAGCCCTCTATCAAACATTATTTCAACCCGTTCATTAATCCTCCTGCAAATATCTTCCCTCTCCCTCGCTATACACATGACATTAAACCGATAACTCTTTCTTGCCAGTTTATACTCTTCCTGTAATACCGAAACAGGCTTGCCTGTTATTCTATAAACCTCTATAGCTCGTATGATGCGTCTAAGATTGTTCGGGTGCAGCTCACCGGCTTTAACAGGATCTATCTTTTGCAGAATATCGTGAACGTGCTGATTGCCCTTCTCTTCCGCAAGTTCCTCTAACTCTCTACGGATATTCCAATCTGCTTCAGGCCCGTTGAAAATACCATCAACAAGACCCTTTATATAAAGAGGGCTGCCGCCGACGATAAGAAACTTTCGTTCTTTACTGTCAGCGATGTCTATTAATGATTCGACATCATCAACATACCTGCCGACACTATAACTCTCCCACGGATCAACAATATCAATAAAATGGTGCGGTACAAGCTCCCTCATGCCGGGCGATGGCTTTGCCGTTCCAATATCCATCCCCCTGTAAAAAAGCATTGAATCGGCGGAAATGATCTCACCTTTTATTTTCTGTGCAACTGTAAACCCGATCTCTGTTTTATCGCAGGCCGTCGGCCCGGTAAGTATTTGTAAGGTAATACTCATTTATCATTATATAATATAAGTTAGATCACTACCGCAACACCGTCAAACGATTCAATCTTCCTCTTGTCATTCTCGCAATCTATTGAGCGGGAATCTAGAATTTCCATGAAAATACCCCTTGACATTCCTTATCTCAAAGAGTAGCTTACGCATGTTATATGGATATCGCATAATTACTTTTTATATGTGTTTGAAGCTCTTCGCGGACGTTCCCGGGCAGTATGATTGTCCTGTCTTTGCCGCCTTTGCCCTCGCGAACAAAAATTTTATTTTGACCAAAATCAACATCCTGAATGCGCAGTCTTATACACTCCATAAGACGCAGGCCTGAACCGTACAGTAATTTTGACATCAATGCGAGCGTCCCGCTCATCATCAGGAGCAGGCGTTTGATCTCTTCTTGAGTTCGGACGGTTAATGGTCTTTGTTGTTTTTTAGAGCGAATGGGGGAGATTTTACCGTCAAGAGGAAAATCAAGAACTTCGCGGTAGAGGAAAACAATTGCATTTAGCGCCTGACGCTGAGTAGAGGCGGAGACCTTTCCTTGTGTCGTCAGGTTAGATAAAAACCTCTCAACATGTTGAGAACAGAGATCCTTGGGATGTGTCTTGTTGCCGAAAAAACGTACGTAACGCAATGTCCGCTGGCAATATGAGGTTTCAGTACGGTAGGCATAATGGTGGTAGCGTAAAAACTCCCGTACCTGATCCATCAACTTCAAAGAAGGATTGGGGCGAAACCTGAGTTTATCTTCCATGATTTTCCCAATATATCGCAATAAATAGAAAGCGTCAAGTTTGTTTTAATAAGCGGACAGGGCTTTTCCGCTTTTATACGTTTGATACCGGCATAAGTGGAAACAGTTTCCATCTATAGTAACTAATATCATGGAAAATTTCCACTTATTGCACTGTTGATATGCGTTCTTTAACTAACGGCAATATTCAACGCTTGACGTCACGCATTATAACAGTTTATACTTTTTCCATGATTAAGTCGTTCAAATGCAAAGAAACGAATAAAATCTTTAATCGTTCTTTTTCACGCAAGCTTCCTCACAATATTCAACGAGTTGCATTACGAAAACTAAGAATGCTGAATAGAGCTAAGAAATTAAATGACTTGAAAGTTCCACCATCAAATCACCTTGAGGCATTGCACGGTAATAGAAAAGGACAACATAGCATTCGAATAAATGATCAATGGAGAATTTGTTTTAAGTGGTCTGATGGTGAAGCAAGCAATGTTGAGATAACTGATTATCATTAGGAGATTGTATAATGAGTACTGAAAAAATGAAACCAATCCATCCCGGAGAAATACTTTTGGAAGAATTTCTGAAACCAATGGGGCTAAGCCAAAATCAACTTGCCAATGATATTGGTGTTCCTCCACGCAGAATCAATGAAATAGTACATGGAAAACGCAGAATTACGGCTGATACAGCGCTTCGCTTGGCGCATTATTTCAAAATGTCTCCACAGTTTTGGCTCGGCTTGCAGATGGATTACGACCTCGACATTGAAGAAGATAAACTTTCAAAGCGACTTGAAAAAGAAGTAAGTGTTTACGAAACAGTTCACGATCCCATATAACAATCGCATTAAGCCAACCACCAATAACTATGCTATTTAATATTTATTGAGGCTGCCGCTCCAAGCCCCCTTGCTATCATTATATACAGGTGGTAGTAGCTTATGCGCAGGCGTTAGGCGCAAAAAATAATAACGAAGCAGAGTAACGATTTCGGGTTAAAGCAATGGGCGGAAGTTGCGACAATATTGATTGCAGTGCTTGCTCTTGCCACCTCTATTTGGAGCGCGAGTAAAACAAGAAACACAATCGTCTTTCATTTCAGCCACATTTATCCATAGCAAGTGCATTCACGAATAACCAAGCACAAAATGGTGTGTATCTTGACAGTAACGGCCATGGCCCTGCGCTAATAAAGAGTTTTAAAGTGCTTATTGGTGAAAATCAATTAAACGCAAATACATCAACAGAATTTGGTAACGACATTGGAGAAAGGTTAAACCTATTTGAGGGTATTCATTACTGGAGTCAGTTGTGTTGGGAAGACAACAATTGGGGCCAAATTGGGAATATTACTAGGATGCCAATTTTTTGATCTTGATACAGAGATCGATAAATATTTTTCAATTTCTATCGAAAGACTTCAAAATAAGTTTTTAATAATGTATTCTTTTCGACAGGAAGCATCAAAGGTATTAACTCATATTCTTACACAAAAGGAGAGTGTCGATTCTGTTATTGTGTTACCACCTAGTGGATTAAGAGATAATTATTGGAGGGTGGTTAAAAAAA
>JANLHC010000281.1 GCA_024654465.1 Candidatus Scalindua sp. | reverse complement strand
GACGTTGAACAATTGCCGTTAATATTGCAAGATAATTGTTCAGGATGCCGTTGGACTGAGCGGAATCGAAGCGCTATCGGCATTGAGGTTTTTATATATAGCACCGTTTGAAATGCAAAATAGCTGCCAATTCCGATTATCAAGAGTGTTTAATATCTAAACATTGTTACTTCGTTCTATCCATTAGGTAAACTCTTCGTGTCTTATTCGTTGAATGAAAAATTATTGGAATATTTTATGGAGATTGTCTTTTTGCATATCTCATTGTTTTATCAGCGCTTATGGTTGTGGGTGAACAGGGGGAGATTTCTATATTTATGCCAATTATTAATAATTATTAATAAAAATCTTGTTTATGAAACAATTTTTCAAGATGGTATAAATTTTAAAATAGTTTGTCAATAATCAGATAGATTGAAAATAGGTATGGGTGAATATGGCAATTTTTGTTGTTATTTTAAACAGAATGCGTGCTTTTAAAGTGATTGTGTATCAATTCAATAGCACGAAGGGTATCAATTTCCAGAATAACATTTATGGGAAAACCGATAAAACCCTTGTATAATAATGTTCATTAATTAATCATTAATACTCCACTGTTATCAGTTATTTAAATACCAAGGGGAATATCATGAAAAATATAAAGTTATTTATCGTAGTTAGCTTGACAGTTTTATTGGGAGTGATTGGAGCGTGCAAAGCCGTACCAGAATTCGGAAGCGGGCAAGCTTCCAGCATTGAAAATACAATTCCTGATTCCGATATTACCCGGAGTGTCAGTGCCAAAAGCATTTCCAAAAACATCTTAACCGTAGAGAGTGAAGATAAGGGTTGTATGTCATGCCATGAAGGGATTGAAGTTATTAATGACAGGATGCAGCCGTATCTCCTGCTATTTGCCAAACAGAAATATGGAAAGGGCCGGGGTTATGAGTGTGCCATCTGCCACGAGGGTGTTCCGTCATCCGGCAAAAAAGAAGAATCCCATAAGGGGCTCATTCCCAATCCGTCAAGTATGTGGGTGCTTCATGAGGGGAAGGGCTGCGCAAAATGTCACGATGGTAAAGGGAGTATTACCACCTTAATGGGGAAACCACTTGAAAAGCCTGTTGGCGGGGAGATAATGTCTGAGAATACGGCTACTCTGGATCCTTCCGGGACTCTTGGAAAAGATTACACGAACAGGCTGTCCAGATCGCTTCATTCCCTTCAGACGGGTATAGCAAGCAAAAACCTCTCATCAAACGGTGTCGTTCCGAAGGGGACATTTCCCTATGGTAACTTTAATATGGTTGACACGGATGGCCCGGTTCCAGGTGTAGGCACCGATAAATTCAAGGAGTGGACGAAAAAGGCCATTAAGTTCGGATATCTTAGACGGCTTGATAGTGTGGAGGAAATACCGGATTTCAAGAAGGGTGTATCGGTATTTGGTTCAGAGGAAAAAGCCGGTTTTTCAGATACCTATAGGAAACAGTGCGCACGATGCCATGTCTGGGGAGAGGGGAGAAATAAAAGAGGTGATTTAAGGGCGTCAGGCTGTGCCGCCTGCCACATGCTCTATGGAAACGACGGGCAGTATGAAGGGAATGATCCGAATATTAAAAACTCGGGTGAGCGCCCTCATCCGTTAAAACATCGCATTACTACAGTAATTCCGGCAGCTCAGTGTACTCACTGCCACACACGGGGAAAAAGGATAGGAACTACCTTTGTGGGGATGTTTGAGTTTGATTATATAAAGGACGCTCATGCTGCTCCTTTTGATGAAAATGGACAGGCGCAGAAACCTCTCTTTACGAAAGAATATATGCATGTGCGGAAAGACGTACACTTTGAGAGAGGCATGCAGTGTGTGGACTGTCACACATCAATTGATGTACACGGTGACGGTAATATCTACCCGGCAACGTTATACCAGGTGGAGATTAGTTGTTACGATTGTCACGGGACACCGGAGAAGTATCCCTGGGAGCTGTCCGTAGGATATGGGACCCCGGTAACATTGGAGGGTATCAGAGGAACATATAAAAAAGGCAGCGTGGAATACCTGCTTACCTCAAGAGGAAACGTGAAGCAAAACTGGAGAAGAGAGGGAGAGACGTCATATGTCTACAGCAGGTTTACCGGAAAAAAACATGAGATACCTCTTTTGAAGAAAATAAAGCAAACCGATACCTTCAAGACAAAGCAGGGTAAGGTCGCAATGTCAACTATCCACAAACATATTGAGAAGATGGAATGCTACGCGTGTCACGCCACATGGGCTCCTCAGTGCTTTGGATGCCATATGGAATATGATAGAAGAGCAGAGGGTACTGATTGGATCACTACCTCGAAAAAGGTTGATCCTGCAACCGGTAGACAGACGGTAACGAAAAAAGCCGGTAACCTGTCACTGGAAAATCGCTCTTTTATGAGATGGGAAAGCCCTATATTGGGAATGAATTTGAGGGAAAAGGTATCACCACTTGCCCCGGGCTGTCAGGTCTTCTACACATTTATTGATGAAAAGGGAGAGATTAAGGCGCTTAATAAAACATATACTACTTCGACGGGGCATAATTCTCCAACACTTGCCCCTTTGCAGCCTCATTCAATTTCACTGGTTGCCCGGACATGTGAGGATTGCCACACCAACCCTAAGGCTATTGGATACGGCACAGGGAATTCAAGGAGTGCCGGGAAAATTCTTGGAGACAGCCCGCTCTTCCAGGATTTGTCTAAAGGTGTATATGGTGATATTCCCGGCGCGAAGACGGGTAAGTGGCAGGTTCCGAAGATTACTGACTTTCCCTTTGCCCTTGACCAGTTGGTTACACGGAGCGGCAAGCAGATCCAGAACATGCCGCTGCCTGAAGACAGACCGTTAAATGAGAAGGAAAGAAATATTGTAGAAAGGGAGGGGTTGTGCATGG
>JANLHC010000276.1 GCA_024654465.1 Candidatus Scalindua sp. | reverse complement strand
ATACCTCCGTAAATTGTCCTGTTCGTCACCTTAAGTTTCGCAATATGAAATCTATCGAAGATACGAAGTGTATCCAGAAGCTCTGCCGTGAGAAACATCCCGGGCATTATAGTCGCGAATGCCAGCCCCATCCCCAGGTAAAGCTCTACCGGATTAGTAGGTAAGCCAATATATTTCCAATTAACGAGATGCAGGTTGTAAAGTTCAAAGAGCAGCCAGATTACTATAGATAGAGGAAGCTGCAACAGAAAGTTTCTTCTTCTGTTGCTGATAAGTGAGTTACCCTTCAGCCGGAAAATTACGGCATCGATCAAAAAGATGTAACCCCACCAGCATAAGGGGGTCGTCCACACGCCTATTCGTTGTGCTACGTAGGAATTGTGTTGAAGGACAACTGCTAATTCCGCAATCGCGATTAAGAAGACGCCTATCCAACCATGTAATTTAAACTCGTATCTTTTCTTTACTTCAGATTTCATTTTGTTTCCAATTGTCATATTATAAATTTTATTAAATCTTACCAAACAGTCAACTAACTTTTTAAACCGATTCAATTTCATAGCTATTTTTCTTCTTGCTTTTCTTTTTATCCATATACTATTATAAGTAATTAAAACAATACATTGTAAATGTCAAAACATTATCCACTATTGGGAAGGCAATTTCTTGGATGCGCCTTCCGGATATAATTATTAATTTATTACTAGTAGAAAAGCTACGTTAAGAAAGGGAGGAGATGTATATGAATAGAAAGAAGAAGGTGTTTGTATTCTTTTTTATATTTACACTGGCAGCTTGTGGGCTTTTTTCATCTATGAATGTATACGCAGATGGAGGACCAGGAAAGCTCGCGAATGGCGAGGGCAAATGGGGCCAATTCTGGAAACCTATCGAGATGTTCCGTTGGTGGGACCCGGGACACTATTTTGAACCGGACAACAAGGTTGAAGGTCAGTTTCAAGGGACCGATTGCATTACATGCCACAAAGTAACAACACCGGGGATTGTGCTCGACTGGAAGGCAAGCAAACACAGCGGTGCAATAGTAACCTGTGATAAATGCCATGGCAATGACCACCAGAAGCTTTCCATGCCTACCCCGGAAACTTGCGGAGCAAAAGGCTGTCATGCCAAACAGGTCAAACAGTTTGAATCTGAAAGAGAATCGGGACATCCTTCTCACGCGAGGGCCTTCCATCCGGATGTAGTTGAAGCGGGATGGCAGATCAGCAAACCTCAGCCTGAGGTCGCCGGTTGCGCACAGTGTCATGCTGTTGAGAATAAATGTGACTCATGTCATTTCAGGCATCAATTCAAAGCTTCTGAAGCCAGACGTCCGGAAGCATGTGGATATTGCCATAACGGACCTGATCATCGTGACATAGAGTGCTATCAATCTTCTGCACATGGAGTCATTACACAGATCGATGGAAACAACTGGGATTGGGACAAGACTCTAAAGGCAGGAAACTACAGGGCACCTACCTGTGCCTATTGCCACATGTACAAGGGCACTCACAACGCTGTTGAGAACACAGTATATTCCCATATGGGAGTTCTGGAGGTTGATCGTGGGGCTGAAGAACATGCGGCAAAAAGAAAGAAATGGGTAGCCATCTGTAACGATTGTCATTCGTCTCGATTCGCGGCTGCATATTTAAGAGGAGCTGACGAGACCGTTAAGGTGAGCCATGCGAAAGTCAGAGAGGCAAAGGCTGTTGTTGAGGATTTGCAGAAGGATGGATTCCTGGAAGCCATGCCAAAGGACCTGGCGCCATACCTGGACGAAGGACATAAATGGAACCTGGGAAGCAGAATGTACAATATCACGGAAATTGAACGTACATATTTTGATATGCTTGTCTACCAGGGAACGACTATTTTCAAGTCGGCCTTCCATATGTCTGCGGATATGCAGACATACGTTGCTGCTTTCCAACAGGACGAATCTCTGTTAAAAGTAAAATCAGAAGCAAGCAAACTGAGGCGTTTAAAAGCCCTGGAAACGAAGGTAGGTATAGAACATGTACCTAATGACTTCTGGAAGAAAGGTGAATACACAGATTCACTTACTGTGATTCCAAAAACAGAAGCAAAATAACCGATTATTATTTTTTGAGAGGGTAGGAGATTTGATATCTCCTACCCTCTTTTTTTTGGAGTTCAGTGACCACCTGTCCGCCGGTCTATTAGGCGGATGTCACTGCCATTCATCGACAATGTCATTGCATTCGTCGGGCGGAGATGATGCACTCCATATTTGTTAGACGTTTTGATATAAATGAGACAGTAATATTTTAAAACCAATTAAAATAAGAATGATACCACCGAATGTCTCGATCTTCCTTTCAAAAAGATGACCCACCTTCTTACCTATTACAACCCCTATCATGGATAGAATAAAGGTTACAATACCGATAATACATGATGGAGTGATTATCTCAACTTTTAGAAAAGAGAAACTAAGGCCGACTGCAAATGCATCTATACTGGTAGCAATTGATAAAAACAGTAAAAATGTCCAACTCAATTCTCTGTTTTCCACTGACGATTCGAGTTTAAAGGATTCGTATATCATTTTACCACCAATAGCAACCAGAAGACCAAAGGCTATCCAATGGTCTATGTTAGATATATAGTCCCTGAACCCAACTCCAGCCAACCAGCCAATTATCGGCATCGCCCCCTGAAAAAATCCAAAAGAGAGTGCGATAATGAAAGCATGTTTAATCTTTAATTTCTTTAACGTAAGCCCGCATGTAATTGAGACAGCAAAAGCGTCCATCGCAAGGCCAATAGCTATTAATAAAATTGATAGTAAATTCATAATATGATTTTTTGTCTAAGTATACACATGATCATCCTCTCTTTCGAGAGGATTCCAATTCCAGGCTCCTCTCGAAAGAAAGGCTGCCTGACAGACAGAAAGCCGATAGTCAGAAGCTGCCATTCCCTGTTTAACCCATATTTTCTCTTGATTTACATAATATATAGTTTTACAATTTTATCTCTTGCTTTTCTACCTGATATATTATAGTTCCGCAGGTTCAGAATAATAATTTATTTTATCAGCTATTTAAAGGATGAGGTTTAATGGATTATCAGTTTCTCATAGATACATACGAAACAGAGAGGATTAAGGTTTTAAATACCTGGAGTACATTTAAGGACGAAGATCTTACTGCCCGTCCCCATCCCGACGATAAGCGCGGGAGAAATGCGATTGAGCAGATGATTCACCAATGCATGGGCGAGGATAAATGGTTTACCGGTATGCTGGGTATTAATGTGGGCGCACCACAGAGGACAGCAGACAATGTTGCTTAGAATGCTGGGGCGGGATATTTACAGCACTTATGGCCCTACCGCTGATACAGGTGGATTACAACCGAATAACGCACTGACTATATATCCCTATCCCGATGTAGATACACTGATCAAAGAAGAGGCGGCTGGTGGAAGTTCCAAGACCCCATTACCCGGACCGGGAGATAAACCCTGCACGGAACGTCCGGAATAATTAAATTTATACCCATTTCAAAATAGTTTTCGGGTAAAATTCAAAAACTATTTTGCCCGAGTAACGTCCTCGGCGCCTTTTGTCCGGAGATAACTAAAACCGGTTTGGTTTTTTGAAAAGCTAAAAACCAAACCGGTTTTAGTATAATCGCTTTTCTTATGCTGGTTTTCACATGTTGTTTTAATTTTTATGATAAAAGACAAACTACTATTGACAAAGGTAACTAAGTCCATACTGTCGTCATCTTTTGTAAGCATTGTCATCTCAATGTGTTTACTCGTAAACCTTTTCACACCGGGGTTGAGTACGGTTGTTCAAAACAAGAGCAGTACCGTGTCGAGTGAATATCACACATGCGGATGTATAACGGGTGTACATAGCCTAAGTCTCTGCTGCTGTGGAGAAAAAGCAGATACTTCTGGAACTAAATGCTTGCCCGAGAGAGATTCTGGAAACGCATTCACTTCATTTATTCAAAGCCTGGCATGTGCTGGCGTTCCGGACCAGTTCACTCCAATATCATATAATGCCAGATTGCCGGAGGAGGGTATTTCCTCACCAGGGCTTTCTTTACTTTATCACATGGAACAACTGCGAACAATCTGTTCTGCTTCCATAAAGGTTCCTCCTCCATACAAACCCCCAAGAATTATCTGACTCCACAAAAATACATTTCTTATTTTATAATCACAACTATTCGGGAATAGTACGTAAAGACCGAAAACAGTCACATTATGTTGATACATTCTATAATTTTCATCAGACAATGAAGAAAATGTTGTGACAAAAAATTTAAATAGATTCTATTCAAGAGGTATATTATGCGAGAACATTATTACTCGTATTGGAAAATAATTTTAGTATGTGCTCTTTTTACATTTGCATTAATTAAAAACGTTGAGGCCAATCATGGCCCGGGATCAGGTGGAGGGACGGTTTCAACGATACCCGCGCTTACATTGCGGGAAGGTAACTTTTCTTTTAGTTTCAATACCAGTATGACTGAACTTGAAACAGTTTCCAAGTCAACACTTTTCAGGAAGGGGTCAACGGCAGGGTCCTTCGATGCCAGTGACCGAACAATTTTACATACAATCAGCGTAGCTTATGGGGTTACGGATGATTTTACACTTAGCCTGAGTCTTGGCTGGTTTGAGACAATTAACTTTCGGGAATCAGAATTGAAACCTGACGGCGAAGTTGAAATACTGAAAGCAAACCCTGATGGAATTACTGATATGTGGCTTACGGGGAAATACAGATTCTTACGTGGGGCACAAGGCCATTATGCATTTCTCTTCGGGGCAAAGTTTCCTACCGGACGTACAAGTACTCAGAACAATGAAGGTGAAAGAATAGAGGCCGTGGAACAACCTGGAAGCGGATCCTTTGATTATGCAACTGGAGTCGCCTATTCAAGGTGGCTTACGAAGGATTGGATGCTGCATTCAAGTATCAAGTATACTCTTAAAACTAAGGGGTCGAGAGACTATGAAATAGGCGACCGTATTGATTGGGGTGTTTCCACTACATATCAGTTAACACC
>JANLHC010000270.1 GCA_024654465.1 Candidatus Scalindua sp. | reverse complement strand
ATAGACTTTAATATACTATCTTTCAATCATAACTGTCGTCTTGTCATAACCTTTTTAAGCTAAAAAACTTAAAAAGGAAATTCCTATATAATTAAATTATTGAAGTCAAGAAAAAAGAAAGCGTAATAACATCTTTACCTATAAATTTTATTTCGGTGATGAATGTTTTAAGACAAAAAGAATAAAACAAGATCAAAAGGTATTTGGAATGTACCGTTCAATGATAATTGGTGAAGGCGAGAAAATTAAAAGTATTCCTTTAAAGCATATTTTAATTTTTGTTGGCTTGGTTGTATGTGCGGGATTGATCTTTCGATTTGGTTTTATGAAAATCTTTCATAATATGAATAAAAACCATGTATATCGAAAAGAAGAAGCTAAAACTGATGTACTTATTCCTGTTGTTCATTCTAAAAGTATAGGCCTGATTGGTCATAGTAATATGTTTAAAATTATTGGTATTATTGAAGATCATTATATTGTGAAGACTCGCAAAGGATTAAAAAAAGTGAGGATTTCTGGTACTGATAAGAAAAATATTAATGATGAAATAAAAATCGAAAAATTATAGTTTTTAAAACTATTTTTTTCAGCATAAAAAAACCTCACTTATTTTAGGGCTAGTCTCTGATCAAGATGTCATTTTGTTCGAGTGAGCCAAGTGGTGAACCCGTTTTCCTCTATATGCTAAGTTTACAATTGTCTTCCATAATGCCCAATTATATAATCAACTGCAAAAGATGATGCAACATCAGCACAATATGGCTGCCATTCTTTTCTTTTCTTATCATCAGACCAATCACAAAAGCTTTTTATAATACAAGCTTTTTTGCCTTTTTGCTTTGCTACCTTATATGCAG
Source organism: Candidatus Scalindua sp. (assembly GCA_024654465.1). Lineage (GTDB taxonomy): Bacteria > Planctomycetota > Brocadiia > Brocadiales > Scalinduaceae > Scalindua. The sequence goes on along the minus strand of JANLHC010000270.1, from coordinate 28,620 downwards.
CGATACCTTCCATTTCCACAGCTTTAGCATCTTTATAATATTTTTAGCAATGTTTTCTTATAAGGCACACTTTTTACTACGCATGTTCCTGATAGAAAAGTACCTATTTGTGCCTTCTTGAACCCGTTATACAGAGCATTAGGTTTTTGCTCAAATCGGAAACGAGGTTTCCATTGATTAATATTAATATCTTTAGGAAGTTTTAGATTTAGAGGTTTTGAATTAAGATCAGTAAACTCTACTTCTTTTTCAAAAGAAGATGTTTTGCTCTTTCTCTTTGCTTTCGCAAAAGAAGCTGTCTTACCTTTTACTTTAATAGTTGTCGTATCGGTTAGATTTGTTCAATAGATAAGAACAGGTTGAATGTTTAGATTCTCCTATTTGCTGTACATTATGGGCAAGATGTATTACGTGGTTAATACTTTCAAAAGTAACTTTATTTGGTTTGGACAAATCAATAGTAAATGTACATGTTCCAGCGCCGCTCTCATATAACCGCAAATTATAATCTATAGGTAGTGATAATTTCTTAGAATTTTTTGGATCGCTTCCAGGTTTGTAAGGAACGCGTATTTCTGCAGCTTCGTCTATTATGCCTGATCTATGTAGAGCATATAGCTTATTTGATACTAAATTAGGTTGATAATATGCAACCTGGTGTTCATCTCTCCATGATAGTGGCCTGTGATGTAATTTAAGCTTGTGCCATTTGTCCATTTCAAACTCATCAACAGGCTCTTTTGCTTTTAAATCAGAAACCAAATCGTTGAATTTTATTTTTGTCAAATCCCATGAAAATGAATAAATAAAGTGAATTTGTGCATTGTCGTATTTTAAGAATTGCATTTATGATTTACCTCCATTAATATAAATTTTCCATTTAGTGCTTTGACCAAAATATTACTTTCCTTTCAAGTAAAATGTATATCTGATTTGATAAAAAACCTATTGAACCTAATGTGATTATAACAGCATACATTTCTGGAATTTTGTATTGTAAATATAAATCATAAAGTAATTTTCCTAAACCACGATTAGACCCCAAGAACATTTCAGTTACTACCACGAGTACAAATGCAAGAGAAATACAAACTCTTATACCAGCAGAAATATTAGGCATTGCGTCTCTTAATATTGAGAGTTTAAATATTTGATAAGAATTTGCACCAAAGGAGCGTAACATATTAATTCTATCTTGCTTTTCCTTAGTTGGTAGCGCACCATAGTAAGAATTAATTATCATTATTAAGAAGCCACCATAAAAAACAACACCTATTTTAGAATAATCACCAATCCCCAAAAAAAGTATAAATAAAGGAAATAAAGCAGAAGAGGGTATTGCTCTGAAGAACTCAATAGGGATCTCAAACAACTTGTATAGCCATGATATACGCCCAAAGATTAACCCTAATGGAACACCACATATTACAGATAGAAGTTCTCTTCAAGATCATGAAGCATATTTAATATTCAAGGTCTGATCCAAATCATTTTGCGGTGCTTTTTGCTTGATAAACGGGGGCTTTATAGGTGTTAGGTGTTTTTTTTGTTTGGTTTAGTTATTGCCAACTTGGTAATTTGCATTTTAGATAATCCTGTAAAATCTACGATATTATTTTTATTTACACCTTCTGATAACATTTTTTTTGCAATCTCAATCGCTTTTTTCTTTGCGCCTTCTTTTTTACCTTTTTTTAATCCTTCCGATACCCCTTGTTCTTTACCTTTTTGCATCGCTTTGTCTTCTAACTCGTAGTATAAAACATATTTTTTGCTTTCCACGAGTTCTGCAAATAGTAAGGAATCTGCAAAGCTAAAATATTTTTTTGGTGTAATTATTAAATGATCTATTACTTCTGTTGATACTATTCTGGCTGCCTGAATTAACCGATCGGTCAAGTCTTTATCTTCTTCCGATGGTGTTAAGGTTTCACTTGGGTGATTGTGGACTAATATTATTTTTGGAGCATTTTTTTGTACTGCAAGCCTGAGGACTTCATTTGGATTTACTACTGCTAAACTGGTACTCCCAAGACTTATTAATTCAATGTATAGTATCCTATTATCAAATCCAATACCTACTACCCAGAAATGTTCTTTTGTTATTCCATATTTATTTTCTCGAAGCAATATCTGCTTCATTATTGTATATATATCCTTAGAGGAATTTACTTTTACTTTTTGATTTTTGTTTAAACGTATGTTCATAAATATTCTGGTTATTTGTTCGAAGTATTAATGATTTTTTCTATAAAATCTTCTGCCGTAATAATCTTAACCTTTGGAAATTTAACGTGCTTTAAAATATTATAATGCCTATCATTTGTGATTAGAAAATCAGCATTTCCGCAAATTGCACAGTCAACAAATTTTTGATCATCTTCATCTTCAGAAGGAAGTTGAAACTTAAAAGTCGGGTCAACAAAAATCACATTTTCGGAAGTTAAAAGGAAAAGCCAGAATTGCTCTAACAACTCTTTTGGAAATAAATTTTGCAATACTTCTTCATATTCAAGTAAAATCTGTGTGGATATTAATAAACTGAATTTTCTTAGAAAAAGATTTTGAATGATTTGATGGTAATAGCTCTTTGGGTTAAAAGCCGAGAAAAAAATGTTTGTATCTATGACTAATTTCATATTTTCTTTTCTTTTCTTAAATCTTCAACCACTTTAAAAAAGTCATCATCTCCCCAATTTTCTTTCTTAAAAGTTTCGCCAATTCCCTTCGATAATTTTTCAAAAGCAGTCTGATTTATCAGCTTTTTAACATCAATTGAATACTTCCTGGTCTTTAACTCATGAACTATTTCAATCATGTTTATTTCTTCATCATCAAAACCTATTTCTTCAAGTTTTTTACAGATTTCAGGTGTAATGGTCTTAATCATATATGCCTCCTTTACTACTAAAAGTAATTAATTATCTTATCACTTAGCCGGATTCTCAGATTAAATTAAAGTATAATACAAAGTTCTTAGAACATTTCTATATAGTTTCAGATTTTATAGTATTTTCAAATTGTTTCAAGTGTTTTCTTTATAGTCACTTAGCAATATCATACAATGTGTGATTAATATATATTCTAGGATAAGTAATTATCATAAAATAATATCTTATCTTTTTTTACTCTCCAGATAACTTTAGAATGCTAAAATGTGTTTCAAATATTTAAGTAGTACAAAAACAAAATATTGAGGATTTAAATGAAAATGGAAAATATTGTAATTGTTCCTTACAACGGCATTTGTTCAAATTCATAATTTCCAGAATAACATGACCCATAGGGAGGTATTCAAGATTATGTAATAATTTAGCTTAGAAAAATTATAACTGTTCTTTTTTTTAATGGATTAAAAATTGTTCCAACATGGAGGTATTATGAAGAACGCAATTATAAATCAGAGTAAATCAGGAAAATTCTTTTGGTGGGCACACTTAGCCTCAATTGATGTATTAACGCGCAAAAACCGTAATAAACCACCAATAATTAAAGATACGCTTCATATGTTAAGAGATAGCACAGCATGCCTGTTTTTATCTGAGTTAATTAAAGAGAAATATAATTTTGGTGGTTTATTATACAACATACCTCCTGATATTTATTTCGGAAAAATGAAAAAAGAAGATCAGGTTTTCTCGTCTCTACCTAATCTGTCAAAAAATGATCTTCTTTTGTTTACAACTCGCCCGGCAATGAACGATGATAAATATAATGACAAGAGATGTCTCTTTAAAAGCAGTTTGGAATTAGAGAATATGGTATTACAAAATATGAAGAATTTTTTTCATTATTGTAACAGGCAATACATTATATTATCGAAAGAAATAAAGAGATTGAACATGCTCCAAAGGTCTCAAACAGTATGCAAAGGGGCTATTGCTCCTATTCAAAACACCTTATCAAATTCTTTGGAGAAGCAAATTTGCTGTCTATATCAACAAAGAAGATTTCAAGGTATAAGGTTGTAAGAAATGAAGCAGGAGCAAAACCAGCAACAATCAATCGTGAATTGGCAATGCTATCAAAAGCTTTTAACTTAGCTGTCAGGGAGTGGGAATGGTTAAATGAAAATCCTGTCTCAAAGGTTCCTAAAGAAAAAGAGAACAATAAAAGAGACAGGTGGCTGACTCAAGAGGAGGAAAACAGGCTTCTTGGTTTTAGCCCTGAATGGCTAAGTGGAATTATTATCTTTGCACTTAATACAGGTTTGAGGCAGGACGAGTTGCTTTCGCTCGAATGGTCAAGGGTAAGCTTAATCCGTAAAACGATTCTTATTCAGAAAAGCAAGAGTGGCAGACCTAGAACTGTACCTCTGAACAGATTTGGATTGGAATTGCTAAACATGAAATATTCTAAAAAGGTTCTAAGCATTAATGGGCTTGTTTTTGCCAGTAGCGTAGGTACAAAAATTGATGCAGATAACCTGAGAAGAGCTTTTTATAGTGTATTAGAAAAAGCTGAAATTGAGAATTTTAAATTTCATGATTTACGGCATACTTTTGCAACTCGCTTAGCGCAGAGTGGAATTGATATTTATAAAATAGCAAAACTGCTCGGGCATGAGGATATAAGAATGACTCAGAGATATGCTCACCATTGCCCTGAAAGTTTGAGGGATGGAGTAGAAATTTTAGAATCCTACTACAATCCTACTACAATGCAAAAAAAAGAGTCTTTAATTAACGTCTGATTTTGTTGTAAGTCCTTATGTGATATGGTGGAGGATAGGGGAGTCGAACCCCTGACCTTTTGAATGCCATTCAAACGCTCTCCCAACTGAGCTAATCCCCCCTGCTTAGTACGTAAACTTTGTATGTGCTGCTGTTTATAAATGATATTTCTAGCATAATCGCTCTCTGAAATCAAGGATTATCCATTCATGGTCTCCCTCATCTCTAAAAGAGCAGTAAATGGTTTAAGCGTATTTTTATAAGCCCTGTTTGAATGACAAAGGACTATCCTTCGACTCCGCTCAGAAGATATGGATGACGTCACACTGAGCACGTTCGCACGCTAAGTGTAAACTCTGTCGAAGTGTTATCAACATTGAATTTCCTATGCATTAAATTAGGCATTCGGCAACTTTAAAACAAATAGGTAGGACGCAGATTTTCGCAGATAAACACAGTTTAATCCTGGTAATCTGCGCTTATCTGCGTCCACTTTGAAATTCCTAAACATTGAAATTGAATTTAAGAGCGCTATTATGCTGACCGGCGTAAGTCCGACTGCTTTGGGAGTTTTTGCTACTTTTAACACCTCCGCAAAATCTATCTTTACCATGATCGGATACATCATAAAGAACAGGCATACGGCAATAGGTATGGATACGCGGTATATTGAAAGCGAATCCAGCTTAAAGGCAAGATCTGGCATTGCTTCTCCCAAGCCGATCCCCGCGCCTATACAGAGCATAACCCAGAGTGTCAGGTATTTTTCAAAAAAAGATAATCTTTTAACTTCAGTCATTTTGTATTTCAATTGTGATGGAATTCAGACGTAGCGGAAACCTTCAGGTTTCCATTGCCATGTCTAAGTGTATAATGGAAGGCTAAAGCCATTCCGCTACAGTTTGTTTTCTTAATCAGAAAGTTGATGATTGCAATTCGCGCCGGATGTGCTAATGCTTTGCAGAGCGCCGCGATCTCCCTCTCTTTTGTGTTAAATTCACTCTCTTCTTTCCTTTACGCTTCGCGGCTTTGTGTCCTCGGCGCCTTTTGTCAGGAGAGCAGTGAAAAGTCTTTTATATTGCAAAACACACCCACTCTTTTATAATATCCTTGAATAGGAGATAGTTACTAATTACTTTGCTTTTGGCACATACAAATACAGAATTGAAGACTACAGAATAATCTTTGATATAGAAGATAAAGACATTGTCATTTTAAGAGTGGGGTATAGAAGAGAGATTTATAAGAGGAAATAGTCATATGGTAGAAAACAATACAGATATGCAAGCGAATAGACGCAAGGGGCCGGATCTTTTGATTAAGACGCTCCGGTGGCTTGGTATATTCGGCTGGTTTGTGATGATTGCGGCTCTATATATTATAGATATGGCAAAGCCGGAAGAAGAAAACATGTTCACCAGAAAACTTGCCGTCAGTGTGCGGAAAACATGGGACCCGGAACTGATCCAGTATCTTTTCTACCTATTGATCTTCGGGTTTTGTATAAGTGTCATTGGGATTGTTATCAATTCCAGAAGGCATCATCGTAAGGATGACAGATTCAGATATATCCTGATTACACTGGGGGTAATATCGTTCTTCGGCATAATCAAATATCTCCTCAAATTTTAATGACGGATGATTGTCATGCATTGTTTATATATTTTTATAAACTAACAGTTTCGTGTTTCATGCATCTCGCCTCATCAAAACCACCCTGTTCTAATTTTAATTAATGACAAATGTCTTTTGTTACTCTTTTCTTAATCACCGGAACTATTATGCATTCCATTCCCATGACTCTACTTCTGTAAGGAACGCATTGTCTGTCAGATCATATCTGAGCGGGGTTATTGAAATGTAGCCGTCTTTAAGTGCATGCATATCAGTACCAATTACATCTTCCTTTGGCCAGCCGGTGCCGGCCAACCAGTAATATGCGATGCCACGTGGATCCGTCCGTTTCTCATAGTGTTCTTCAAAATCACCGGAGAATTGTTTCGTAATCTTTATTCCCTTAATCCTGTCCTTTGATATATTAGGTATGTTTACATTGAGCAGCGTACCTCTCGGTAACTTCTTCTTCATGATAAGAGAAATAATATTTTTTGCTGTCTCAGCGGCACCACTGACATCAGGTGCTGATTCTGACATCTCCAGAGAGACCGCGACAGAAGGAATACCTAAAAGCGCGCCTTCGATTGCGGCGGCAACTGTTCCGGAATATAACACGTTAATCCCAACATTAGCACCAATATTTATACCGGAAACCAGCAACTGAGATCTCTCCTTCAATATTTCTCTAACCGCAAGCTTGACACAATCTGCCGGGGAACCATCGATTCCATAACCAACAAAATCACTATTGGCATATACATCTCTCACTCTCAGGGGATGACTAAATGTAATTGAATGCCCTACACCACTCTTCTGCACGTCCGGTGCAACTACGGTAACAGACCCTAATACTGCCATGGCCTTCTTCAGTTCCAGGATGCCTGGCGAGTATATTCCATCATCATTTGTTAGTATAATCTTCAATCAGACAATCCACTTTCCTCGATTATTTCTGCCTTTTTTTTCTCAAACTCTTCATCACTGATTAACCCATCAAGTTGTAACCTTTGCAAGGTCATTAGTTTTTCATCGAGAACAATTTTGTCGATAATCGTTTTTTCTTCTGCATTAACTTTCTTTCGTGCTTCCCTGATTTTCTCTCTTCCTTCATCAGTTAGTACCAGTATCTTCTGCTCCTCCGGAATGTAGCTATCCTCTTCGCCCTCACCAGAGTCAGACCCTTCTTCATCCTTTTTCCGTAAACCGAACCATTTTCTCTCTTCTCCCTCTCCTTTTTCTTTTTTTAATTCCTTCACAGACTTTTTCATTAACTTGTCGTAAACCGTTTTTTTCTTCCTTGTAAAGTTTGTCGAAGTTTTTAAAACTTTAATGTCTTTGCCATCAAAAGGAGGAGAAAACATTGAAACAGTAATGCTTATCTCTTCCCCCGTATTGACATATTTGTGTCCACTCTGTCTCGGAATCATCACAACCATACCTTCTTTTACAATGTAACGTGTATCATTAAGCTCTATTAGGCCACTTCCCTGTTTAATATATAAGATTTCATCATGGGTATTATGATAATGGGAGTCCATTTCTGCGCCTGGTTTCATCTGAAAAAGGTATACGCTAGTACTTTTGTCTTGACCCAGTGGAATAATCATAACGTTCTCGTCATCTGCCAGACTTTTTCCATCAACAATATCATCAATATACTTAATTTCTGGTAAGAATATCTCTGGGAAGGAAGTGGGATTCCTTAATGACTCAACGAACTCACCTGATTTCTTCGTAGCCAGACAACCGTTAATTACAAGAACTGAAACGGAAATAATGAGCAATATTATGTCTTTTGATAGACTGTTTTTTTGCATAATTACGATGTAAGACTCCTTTCCTTCGACCTTTACCAGATTTTAATTTGTGATTTTAACAGCTATATATGAGAGGGTCAATATAAATAAATCATTGGACACTTGCCTTAAATTAGAAAATTTATTAGAATTCAAACTTATAAAAATTTGCATTAAATTTCGCCTTGTATCTGTTTGCCGGATCAACAGTATGTTGTAAGATTGTCATTTATTAAAGCAAATAATGATTAAACGCTGGGCATATTTATTATTAATGATATTGTTTTCATCATGTCATAGTTATACTGCAATCTCTTCTACCAGTCTTGAGGATATAGCGAATGGTAATTGTACGATAATTGATCTGACATACCCTTTAAACAGAACTAATGCCTATTGGCCAGCTCCTTCTTATGCACCTTTTACATACAAGACGATAGCGACACTTAAAGATGATGGTGTTTTCTCTGGTGCTTACTCCACTCCGGAACATCTTGGTACACATATAGACGCTCCCAATCATTTTGAAGAGAACCAACCTTCTGTTGATAAGCTCAGCCTGGAAACTCTTATAGGCCCCGCCACTGTAATTGATATTTCTGATAAAGTTGAAAATCAGTCGGATTATGAACTCACGGTAGCAGACATTATTGATTGGGAAGAAGTAAATGGCAGGATAAAGAATAGATCTATTATCCTACTCAATACCGGTTGGTGGAAAAAATGGGATGATTACGAAAAATACAAGAATGTTGATCATACCAAGACGCTCCATTTCCCCGGTTATTCCGCTGAAGCTGCCGTTTTTCTGGTTGAGAAAAGAGATATTAATGGAATCGGCATTGACACGTTAAGTGCTGATTGTGGGATTTCAGCAGATTTCAAAGTTCATCATATTATAAATAAAAGTTGCAAATATATACTAGAGAATATAGCGAACCTTGACAAACTTCCTCCATCAGGAGCAACATTAATAATAGCTCCAATAAAAATTGAAGGAGGCTCTGGCGGCCAGACAAGAATATGGGCAATCTTGCCGCCTCCCTGACACATAAGAGTTTATAATTAAATTTACATTTTGACGGTGATTTAAAAGTTATATTACCCACAGAAAAAGAGAAGGAGTATTTATTATGAGAGTTGTTGACAGGAAAAGAGTTTTGCCGGAGGTTACAATTGGATTGGACAAGGAAGAGACGATAACGCTTTCAACTATTCTAAGCAAAAGCGAATTAGAGAAAAAATTTTGCCATGATCTTTTATCCAAAATTAATGTAGTACTTCAAGATGATGATTTCAAAGATAAAAATAACTAATCTATTTGTCATTCATGATTTTTACGGTAAAGTACAGACTTAGATTCTTTATAATTATATTACTGGTTATTCAGCTTTTATCTAGCGTTTCATTCCAACCAATAAAATTATTTTAAAGACAGTAAATCGCTTTTTTAATCTTTTTAATAAAGAGATCTAACTCTGCAGGCTCTACCTGGCGGTTATAACAGGTCAATAAGTAATTTGCCAGGATAATGCTTCCAAAAGCCGTATTGTCCTCTTGAATGTAAATAGCTTTCTTCTGCCCATTCAATCCATGATGTACCTGACAAGTTGCTTCAATTTATTATAACCTTTAACTTTTTAGTGTATCTAACAAAAACCGGCATGTCAATAATGTACGTACTAAGAATTATGGTGTTTTGAAATCGTGCAAACGTAATATTTTTTATTGAATTAATGAAGGAGTGTTTAAGAAGAGATGTGCAAAGGCAGAGACATGCGCGTTACATTTCTTGAAATCTTATAAGTGTCTCTGGTATGTGTAATTGAATCTGATTTGAGTGGCCTTTGTCGCCCGCTCCAAATGGTAATTTTGCCAGTCGAACTGTGATCCTGATGGCAAGAAATAATGACATCTATTCTATGTGTAAGCAACTATTTCAAGAAGATATATTCTTTCATGCAAATAAGCGCAACACCCTGTTTTTGCCCTTATATATTATTGATTTTAGAAAAGAATGAAAGTCCTGTTCGTCTTTGGGAAGACACTCTAAAATATTCCCTTAAAATAATTTAATATTCCTGCAATTGGCACTTGCTTATGAACCGGTGTTGACGTTTTCTGATCAGCCGGTACTTTCCTAAAAACGCCTGGTACTGTTGTAACATAATGTTGTTCTCGCGCTAGCGACAGTTTATCGACAACATTCACTACTTTTTCATTCTGAGCTTTGCTTCCATTCGTAGTCTTTATGTCAATATTTATATCAGCAATTACATTTTTCAGGCTCTTTTTTGCTGGTTTCTTCACTGTTGGTTTTCTAGTTATTGGTTTTTTTACTGTAGTGGTTGCTGCTTTTTTAACATTTGATACTTTGGGCTTACTCTTTACCGCTGGTTTCTTTGTAACTTTTTTAGTTATAGTTTTTTTTACTTTAGCGATTGTTGTTTTTTTAACAGGACTCTTTTTCTTCTGGACCGTAGTTTCCTTCTTTTTAACAGCGCTTTTCTTTTTTGGTACAGATTTTTTTTCTACTTTCTTTGGTCTTTTATTTACCATAAATTTCTCCTTAAAGATTGTCTAGACTGTTTTTTCATTCAAAATAGATATACTGCTAACATAATTTTTGATATCGGTCATGGAATCTAAAATTGCACACTGTTGAGAATAATAGAATTTTTTTATAATACTTTGAACAGAAAATCGATAGTTGCCATTACCCAACCACATCAAAAGTTTAGTTACAAGTGTTGAATATAGAATAATTTAACGAATTATTTGCTTATGTCAATAATAATCCTTGCAATTTTTCATATTTCATTTTGACACGTGGATCCTAAATAAAGCATGAAATTGAATAAATGTGATTTTATTGAATGAGAATTGAAACAATAATCAATGTTTTATTATAATAATCTTCGCAAAAATGATCCGATATTCCTGCTTTTCATGATCCATTATAGTTTTTTCTGGTAAACAAAGAGAATTTTATTGTTATAATTCAAAATATGTTGAATGAACTTTCTATTTCCAACTTTGCCTTGATTGATGAGATTACTATAAAATTCGATGAAGGTTTAAACATTTTTACCGGTACAACAGGTGTAGGTAAATCTCTAATCCTGGGAGCGTTAAACTTCCTACTGGGAAGTCGGGCAACAAATGACATTGTCGGGACTGGCAAGAAGGACGTTTCTGTAAGCGGATTGTTCTTTATTAAAAGCGCTCAGATTAGAAAATGCATCAAAGAACATATTGACGAAATTGATGATGATGAAGAGGAGATTATCTTACAGAGAAATTTAGATCAGAAAGGCCGAAACAGATGTAAACTTAACAATCAACCAATTACTGTCTCTTTATTAAAGGAAATCGGGGACATTTTGGTAAATATACATGGTCAACACGAACATGAATCACTAACAAATCCGCTACAACAACTCAGCATACTTGACAACTTTGGAAAACTGGACGATCTTAGAACAGAATATTCCGGAATCTACTGCAAAACATTAGAAAAAGAAAAACTGCTATGCTCGTTAAATGATAGGTGCGGTGAAAGAAAAAAACAGATCGATCTTTATTATTATGAGATTAATGAGATTGAAAGCTGCCGACTACAACCTAAAGAAGATGAGCGCCTGGAAGCAGAGCGTTATATTCTTGCAAATTCAGAGAAAATCCAAAATGCCTTGTCATTATGTTCTAACAATTTATATGAATCTGACAATTCCATAATTGCCGGGTTAAAAGAGATCTCAAATGAAATTTCTAAAATAATGGATGTTGATAAAGGTTTTGAAAATACTTTAGAGGTATGCAACCAGACTATTTATCAATTAGAAGATATTGCAAGTACACTGAGAAATGATGTTGAAAAATATGACTACGATCCGGGACAATTAGAGCTAATTGAAGAGCGAGTAGAAATAATTAGAGGCCTTAAGAGGAAATATGGTAATTCAATCGAAGATGTCCTTTCTCACTGCGAGGTAGCCAAAGTCAAGCTGGAGCAATTACTAAAAGAAAATGAAGATATTGAGATTGTAGAGACCGAATTGAGACAATTAAAGAAGGCAGCCGTTAATACTGGCAAAGAACTAACACAATACCGTAAAAAAGCAGGAAAAAAACTGTCCACCCTTATTAAAAAGGAATTGATGGATCTGGGGTTTGCTAACGGAAGATTTGATATTGGCGTCTTAACTTTAGGGAATACTGATTCTGGACAATCTGAATTAGAAAATGCCAACTGTTCAGGATTTGACAACGTTGAGTTTATGTTCTCATCTAATCCGGGAGAAGAGCTCAAACCACTCAGAAAGATTGCTTCAGGAGGAGAAATTTCCAGAATAATGCTTGCACTGAAACGGCATCTGGCATTGGCAGATCAAACTCCTGTCCTCGTATTCGATGAGATTGATGCAAACATTGGAGGGCGAATGGGACGGGTCATAGGTGAAAAACTAAAACTTGTTGCACAATCACATCAGGTTATTTGCATTACCCATCTGCCACAGATAGCCAGTTATGCGGAACAACACTTTAAGGTAGATAAAACGGTAAAGAATAACAAGACATTTGTTGCCATCGATTTGCTCTCCACAAAAGATAGACTGGAAGAAATAGCAGAGATGATAAGAGGTGCCGAAAAGACCGAAGTGACAAGGAAACAGGCGAAAGAGATGCTGGATGATGCAAAGAAGTTTATTACGAAATAATCTGTAACTTCATAATGAAAATTCATACAGATTCAAAACGAAAGTACTGAAAATTAAGGTAATTGGTGTAAACCGTGCTTCATCAATTGATTCCAGTATCCGTAAAGTAACAACAGCTAATTAATTTTAAAATAACATTGAAATCTTACAGGTTTCTGTTTTATACTGGCTAAATTACAACCGACATTCAGAAGTAAGCTTTGCTACCTTTATATTGACTAATTGCCATGAGAACATTCGCTAAATTATTTGCAAAATCTCCATTTGCTCCGCTACAGTCACATATGCAGGATGTAAATGGGTGTGTAATTAAAATCAAAGAGATTTTTGAGGCGTTGGAAAATGGCGATAATAAATCAGTCGCAAAGATAGCCAAAGAAATTTCAAAGCAGGAAGCGAGAGCTGATACCACAAAGAATGAATTGCGCAATCATCTTCCAGGCGGTCTTTTTATGCCTATAAGTAAAAGCGCGTTATTAGAAATCTTATCATTGCAGGATGATATCGCTGACGACTGTGAGGATATTGGTGTTTTACTTACACTGAAAGAACTTACTTTGAAAGAAGTATTCAGAGACGATTTCAGAAACTTTTTAAGAAAAAATATCGAAACATATGAACTCATCAGAGTTATCATTGAGGATTTCGATAATCTGCTTGAAACCTCTTTTTCAGGACGTGAAGCAGAAAGAGTAAAGTCCATGGTCAATGAAGTCGCGCTAAGGGAACATGAAGCCGATATATCTCAACGGCAGTTACTTAAGAATATATTCAAAAATGAAGACCAGTTTACTCATGGCGAACTCCATCTGTGGTTATTAATTTTAAAAGAAATTAGAACGTTATCCAACACTTCTGAAAAATTAGCCCACCGTATCCGCAATTTACTCGACCTTGAATAATGCCAGAGAGAGACTGTCTTGAGCCCTGAAACAATACTCATTATTCTTGCATTAGTCATCAGTTTCTATATGGCATGGAATATTGGCGCGAATGATGTCGCTAATGCCATGGGAACGTCTGTTGGCTCAGGTGCTTTGACCCTCAAATGGGCAATTGTTGTCGCCGCCCTCATGGAATTTGCAGGGGCATTTTTAGTTGGATCACATGTCACAAACACCGTCAGAAAGGGAATAATTGATCCCGTTGTATTTACCGGCGATCCAAACAGTTATATCTATGGTATGATAGCAGCGTTATTGGCTGCAGGTGCCTGGCTCAATATTGCATCCTATAGAGGTTGGCCTGTTTCTACCACTCACGCAATCGTTGGTTCTGTGCTGGGCTTCGGGCTTGTATTCAGCGGCGCTTCCTCCATTCATTGGAACACTGTTTCGCAAATAGCTGCCAGCTGGGTAGTATCACCTCTTCTAAGCGGGGCAATTTCTTTTTCGATATTCTGCCTTTTAAGAAGGATGATTTTTTATTCCAAAACGCCTGTCAAATCAGCAAAAAGGATTACTCCTTTTTTAGTGTTTCTTGTTCTTGGCGTTTTAACACTGGTCATGGTTTTTAAGGGTTTAAAGAATCTCCATATGGACCTGTCACTCAGCAATGCTTTGATCCTTGCCGGTCTGGTTGGTCTACTTGGTGCGCTTATAAGTATTCCCCTGGTCAATAGAATCAAATCCTCTATACCGGAAGAGAAACAAGGCCCTCTCGTTGACCCATTGGTAGAAAAAAGCATGCAGAAGGTAGTAATGCATCTGAGAAGGATCAAAGAATCTGCAACAGGAGAGCTCTCTGATGAAGTTACTAAAATACTGGACAGATCAGAAAAAATCTCAAATCAATTAGAGAAATATACACACATAAAGCACGTAAGTACTGATTATTTAACGGTAGAAAAGATTTTTGTCTATTTGCAGATTTTGAGTGCCTGTTTTGTCGCTTTTGCACACGGAGCAAATGACGTAGCTAACGCTATAGGACCATTATCGGGTGTCCTCTCTGCAATAAATTCAGGTGTGATAGAAATGGAGGCCCAGGTCCCTCTGTTTGTTCTTCTGCTGGGAGGGGCAGGTATTGTTGTCGGACTTGCCACATGGGGATGGCGCGTCATCGAAACAATAGGAAAATGCATTACAGAGCTAACCCCAACGAGGGGTTTTGCTGCTGAATTCGGCGCCGCAATAACAATTGTATTGGCATCCAAGTTGGCATTGCCGGTGTCAACCACTCACACGCTGGTAGGAGCAGTCCTCGGCGTAGGACTTGCCAGAGGATTAAACTCTTTAAATCTGTCAACTATTCGAGACATAGTTATTTCATGGGTGATTACAATTCCTGCCGGAGCTGCAATCACTGTTGTTTTCTACTTTATTATTAGATTTGCATTTTCCTGATAATTACATGAAAGTATATTTTATTGGTGCCGGCCCCGGTGATCCCGAACTGATAACGGTTAAAGGCAAAAAACTTATTGAATCTTCCGGATACTGTATCTATGCAGGATCATTAGTAAACAAGGAAATTCTTAATTACTGCCGTGAAGATACTAAAATATTTGATTCTTCTTCAATGGCCCTCGAAGAAATAATTAACGTAATGGAAGAGGCTAAGGAGAAGAATATTGATGTTGCAAGGGTTCACACGGGAGATCCATCAATATACGGGGCTATACAGGAGCAAATGTCAGAACTGGACAAACGTGGAATTGATTATGAGATGGTGCCTGGCGTAAGTTCGTTTCTTGCCGCCGCATCAGCATTAAAACAGGAACTTACTTTACCCGGCGTATCACAAACAATTATTATTACACGCATCGAAGGGAGAACTCCTGTACCTGAAACAGAGAAACTGGAAATGCTTGCAAAATCAAAGTCAACACTTTGTATATTCTTAAGCGTTAAAGAAATTAAGAGAGTTGCAGAAATACTCAAGCCGGCCTATGGGAATGACTGCCCGGTTGCAATAGTCTATAAAGCAAGCTGGAAAGACGAAAAAATAATTAAATCAGATCTTCGTAATGTTGTAGATGCGACAATTCAAAATGGTATCAAAAGAACAGCAATGATTATTGTTGGCAATGTACTCTCCCGTAATTTTGAATATTCAAAACTATACGACAAGCATTTCAAACACTCACATCGCGAGGAAACATCAAGTTAATTTTCAGATAACATTTTAGACGTTGATTTTTCATATTCAATATCTATAATTAAACGTTTTAGCCATTTTCACTACTTTATGAAAAATTGTCCGACTTGTTCTAATCCATTACAATTTAAAGAGATGACTGGTATCATTTACGGCTTTATACCATCCTGTACTAAGAATACGTATGAATGTACTAATTGTAAAAAAACTATAGCAGGGTTAAACTGGTTTTTGGTTTTTTTCTACTTTTGTTTAGGCACTGTACTTTTATTCGAAACAATAGTTCTCGGCTTCAAATTGCTACCACTACCTCTTAATCTTTTAAACTTAATGATCGGGATAGGATCGTACATGATTATTATAAAAGGGTTTCGCTTTAGAATTAAAAATTAGCAAATTAACGGGAGGTATTAAACATTGAAACGACCAGAATTGAAATTATTCGTATGTTTGAACATTCTATTATCTTTTTTGTTTTTAACAATTATATTTGGAGGAAAAGTAATGGCAGAAGGCCAGTCAAAGTTTAAAATAGATTTTCTTGATCAGGTAGAAACAATCAAAATGAAGGATCCTCTTGCAGTCGCTTTAGGCGCATTGGACAAAGACGAACCATTTGTGTATAGATATGAAGATGCTGTAAAGACT
The DNA here is from genome assembly GCA_024654465.1 of Candidatus Scalindua sp. Classification (GTDB taxonomy): domain Bacteria; phylum Planctomycetota; class Brocadiia; order Brocadiales; family Scalinduaceae; genus Scalindua. Next base: position 12,066 of record JANLHC010000270.1, on the reverse strand, counting down.
GCCGGTCATTCTTGTCCTGCAGTCTCAGGTGCGTACAGATTAACACTGACTGCATTAAAGCATCTCTACGGAGATGAAATACCTGTTAGAGGAAACATAAAAGTGACATTTAGAGGGGGAATTGGATACAAGGTTAATGGCCCAATTTCTCAAGTTGTAACGCTTATAACAGGTGCTGCTGGTGAAAGTGGATTTCATGGATTAGGGGGCGGAAAATTTAACAGGTACAATCTATTGACCTTCGACGAAAACAGTGACGCGCCTGCAGGTGCAATATGTTCGGCAATCTTTGAACGAATTGATAATGGAAAGAGTGTAGAGGTATCATATAATAACAGTATGCTTCCCTCCGATCCAAAGATGGGAGAGTTAATGCCTCTGTCGGTTAGCGGAACAGGTACTGATGAGCAGATTAAGGAGTTCGGTAAACTATGGCACGATAGAATCAAAGTGGTGCTGACGGGCAACATGGAAGGAATGTTTGTTGTTAAAGAGTGATTCTGTATTTTGAAATGAGACACATTTCAAGATTGTTTAACATGTGTTATCGAAATGTCATATTGAAAATATTTACTGGCTGTAGATTCATTAAGCAGCCAGTAATGTTTTCTTTGCAGAGTAAACGTAGGTTATACCGGAACCAATGGTAATGATAATTGTGATCCACAGGAAGGCAGAGACCAGGTATTCTGCCCAACTTATATTTTCAAAGTAAGCATAGTAGAGAAGTATGGCACATATAGTCCATGACTGTATGAACATCTTGGTTTTCCCCCATATATTACTGGCAAATTTAACACCCTTTGATTCGGAAAACCCCCTTATACTACTAACCAGAAACTCTCTGGCCACAATTGTAATCACCATCCATGGTGCAATAGTCTCATTTGCGAGATGCACAAAGATAATAAAGGCACCACAGATAATAACCTTATCAACAAAAGGGTCAACAAGACGTCCCAAGTCTGTAGATAATTTCCATTTTCTGGCTAAATATCCATCCAGCCAATCCGTAGCAGCCGCTACTAAAAATATAATAAAAGCCACATTAAAATACCTGTATGTGAGAAAAACAAAAAATACAATAGCAAGAAAGAGCCGTGAAAGTGTTATCCTGTTTGGGATATTAAAGATAGCACTTTTATTTAAACGGAACTCCTCTTTCTGTATATCTGTTTTTTTATTTTCAATATTCATAATATATTTACTTTTTCTGTGACTCCCAGTCATCAAGCGTGACAAATACTTCTCTTGCCTGGCTTCCTTTGTATTCACCTACGAGTCCATCATCAGCCATCAAATCTATCAATCTGGCTGCACGAGAGTAACCAATTTCTAATCTACGCTGCAGCAACGATACTGATCCACGCTGTGTTTCCAAAATAATTCTTACTGCCTCTTCATATAGTTCATCTTTCGCGGCATTGTCTTCTTTTAAAGAGCTCTGCCATATTTTTAATTCCGGACTGAATTCCGGAAGAGACATTTGTTTAAGGTAATCAACAACCCTGTTAATCTCATCATCACTGACATATACACCCTGCACTCTAGACAGTTTGGAAGTGCCTGGTGGCAGGAACAGCATATCACCTTTACCTAAAAGTTTTTCTGCCCCATTTTGATCTAAAATCGTACGTGAGTCAACTTTTGAAAAAACATGAAATGAAATCCTTGATGGCAAATTAGATTTGATCAAGCCTGTAATAACATCTACAGACGGTCTTTGTGTTGCAACTACCAGGTGAATACCAACTGCTCTGGATTTCTGAGAGAGTCTGATAATTGAAGTTTCTACCTCTTTTGAAGCAACCATCATCAAATCAGCCAATTCGTCTACAACAATTACCATGCAAGGCATAAAAAATGGTATATCACCAAGGCCTGTATCTCCTTCCGGATCCAATCTCCTTTGTTTCTCAGAATCACTCAAATTATTATATCCGGCAAGATCTCTAACGCCGGCCCTTGCGAGAAGAGCATATCGCTCGTCCATCTTAGCAACGGCCCATTCAAAAATTGCTGCTGCCTTTTTCATGTCAGTTACAACAGGCGCTATCAAATGTGGAATCTTCTTAAATGCTGAAAATTCCACCATTTTCGGATCAATCAATATTAACTTCAACTCTTCAGGTCTTTGGAAAAGGAGTATACTTAATATTATTGAATTTAAGCATACCGATTTTCCTGAACCGGTTGTACCTGCAACTAATAAATGAGGCATAGCAGCAAGATCTGAAATCAAAGGATATCCGGCAATGTCTTTGCCCAATAGTAAAGGTATTGTTCGTTTATGAATATCTTTACTCGCTGTTTCATACATTTCTCGCATCTGTACGGGCTTTCTATGAGTATTTGGTACTTCTATCCCAATAGTAGATTTTCCAGGAATAGGTGCAACAACTCGTATACTTGCTGCCTTCAGTGCAATCGCAATATCATCAGAAAGATTTGATATTTTCCCCACCTTAGTACCCGGTGCCAGATCCAGTTCGTACATGGTAACAGAAGGGCCTTTTTCCAAACCGACAACCTCAACAATAATTTTAAACTGTTCCAGCGTTTCCTTTAATATCGCAGCTTTCTCCATGACATGTTCATCACTGTCATGCTTATGCGTTTTAAGTTGATCCAGGAGTAAAATTGGAGGAAGGGCATAGCCTCTGTCTTTGAATTGGACACGCTTAACTTTGGGGACATTCAGTTCTTGCTCTCTTGATAAAGTAGTTCTCTTTCTTGGCTTTAGTTTGATAGACGGTGGGACTACAACACCGTCAGGATCATCATCTTCATCATCTTCATCTTCTTCTTCTTCTTCAATAATACCCCTTTCCGAGACAAAGGTGTTTTTTCCAAGATCTTTATCAGAAATAACCTGAGTGTCATCATTTACAAATGATTTAAAAACAATAATCCTGGCTATTCGCTTATACGTCCAGTCAAAGAACGTCTCCAATGACTTATTGGAAATGAGCATTATGGAAATAACAAATCCCATAGTCAGTAGAATACAAGCTCCCGGAATTCCAAGATATTCTGTTAATCTAAATGCCGCAATCATTCCAACAATACCACCTGTCTTAAGTGGGTATGTGAACAAGTTAGCAAAATTGTCAAGAATTCCCAAAATTGGAGAAATCGAAAAAATAAGCAATATTCCACCAAGTATTCTTACCCATAGTATCTCAATCTTCCTCTTTATAAACAGTGATATCCCCAAAACGCCTATCAACAATGCGAAGAGATAAGATGTTATTCCTATACACGTCAGCAAGCATCCGGAAACACCGGCTCCTATTTTACCACAGTAATTTTGTACGGGGTTGTTGACAGGATAATTTGCAAAAGGAGGGTCATTTGGTGAGAATGTTGCAATACTTATTAAAATAAATATTCCAACAGTGCAGATAATAATTGAATATGCCGAGTGAAAAACTTTGGTTCTTTGCATAAAAAAAATTAGCTCCTTCAAAAGTAACAAATATTGCTGCCAGGTTGCTAATTTACAAATAACTTCTTAACTTGATTACTCTAATAATTACTAATTAATGCCCTGTGTGTCCAAAGCCACCTTCCCCTCTATGGGTCTCTTCCAAATCCTCTACTTCTTCCAGCTCAGCATGAACAACAGGTTGAACGACTAATTGTGCTATACGCATACCTCTTTCTACTATAAACTTGGCTTTGCCATGATTGGATAAGATAATGCCTATTTCACCCCGGTAATCACTATCTATTGTTCCTGGTGAATTTACTAATGTTATCCCGAATTTCAATGCCAGTCCGCTCCGCGGCCTGACCTGAGCTTCATACCCAAATGGCAAGGCAATAAATATTCCTGTTGGAATTAATTTAATCTCATTTATTGCTACGACAGTTTGATTTTCAACTGCTGCGTATAGATCCATGCCGCTTGCGGCCTGAGTCATATAACTTGGTAACGGCAGGTCCTCGCAGCCTTTTTTTCTCTTTATCTTCAGTTTTATTTTTTGCATTACTCTCTTCTAGTCCATTAACTTCATCTGTCTGGTTAACCGGCAAATCTGCCACAGGATCAGCATTATTTGCAAGTTCGTCTACTATTGATCGAATTATCAACTCTACATCTGCCAAACGGCCAACGCCTGTTCTGCCAGAAGCCAGCCTGCCCTTTTCCGGTCCGATAAACTTATATCCTACTTCTTGAAGAATACTTATATTCCTTTGTGTTATCGGGTTCATATACATATTCTCTTCCATCGCCGGGGCTATTATTACAGGTACATTTGCGGCCATAACAGTACTGGTTAGCGCATCATCAGCAATGCCGGATGCCAATTTACCAATGACATTAGCGGTAGCCGGAGCGATTACAAGTAAATCTGCTTTGTGTGCAATAGAAACATGATAAGGGTCGTACACACTCTCATCAATAAAGATATCTGTAACTACCTTGTTTTGAGAAAGCGTTCTGAACGTCAGTGGGTGTATAAAATTTTGTGCGGATTCTGTCATTATTACGGTAATATCAAATCCCAGGCTCTTCAGCTTAGATACAATTATTGCCGCCTTGAACGCGGCGATACTACCGGTAACACCTAATATTATATTTTTAGTCATTTCAGATCAGGATTAGATTATACTTATTACCATACAGTTACTAGAATATCTATCACCCTGATGGAGAATCTAGTAATCATTTACGATTATCAGTCTCTCCTCACCGACTATCTTTACAAGAGAAACTATATTTGTAAGATTCCTTCAATCTCTTTTACCGCATCGTCTAATCTGTCATTAATAACACAATAATCATAATGCTTGCTGGCCTCCATCTCCTCCCTGGCAACCATAAACCTTTTATTGATTATTTCATCATCTTCTGTGAGCCTGTTCTTTAATCTTTGCTTCAGCGTTTCATCATCAGGTGCTTTTATGAAAATATAAACAGCATCAGGCATTTTCTTCATAACCTGCATTGCCCCTTTAACATCGATAGCAAGTAAGAATATTTTGTTGTCGTCAACTACTTCTCTAACCGGCCCAATTGGCGTTCCGTATAAGTGACCACAATACTCAGCATATTCTATAAATTTGTCTTCCTTGACAAGCTTCTCAAACTCACTTCTTTCTACAAAGCAATAATCAACACCCTCTTTTTCGCCATCTCTGGGCTTTCTCGTGGTATATGAAATTGATTGTTTTACTTTCGGGCATTTCGTCAGTTCTTTACAAATGGAAGTCTTACCACTTCCTGACGGACCTGAAATTACTACCAGTTTACAGCTTTTTTTATCAGCTGACACAATCGCATCCAGACTTAATATGACAACTATTGAGTTATTCTAAATTTAAAATCTGTTCCTTCATCCTTTCAATCTCTGTCTTGATTGAAATCACATCTTTAATTATATCGGAGTTATTTGCTTTGGATGCTATTGTATTTGCCTCACGAAACATTTCCTGTACAATAAATTCTAATTTTCTGCCATTCGGTTCTTCATTATCCATCACGTTGTCGAATAGTAAAATATGGCTTCTAAGTCTTCCCAGTTCCTCAGAAATATCACACCTGTCCGCAAAGATCGCAATTTCCTTATGTAAATCATTTTTTTCTATTTTACTTTCCGAACCTGCCAGCAGAGTAGATATCCTTTCTTGAATTCTACTGCTATACTCCAACACAACTTTAGGTGCCATCGTTTCAATTTCATCCAGCAATACGGAAATATTATCCTTCCACTTGTCAATTTCAATTCGCAGATTTTGACCCTCTGCCTCTCTCATTTTTTTCAGGTCATTAATCGCAAGCTTGACTAATTGTTCCAGCTCCTGCCAGAAGTCATCACCTGTCTTTCCATTTCCTGAATCTCTTTTAAATTCCAAGACGCCTGGAAGAGAAATAAGATTATCTAACGTAACATCCTGTTGGATGGATATTTCTTCTCGTGCTTCACTTATTATGTTGTGATATTCTCTTAAAATGTCTTTGTTAATTACACATTTTGGAACTTGATCACACGTTATATATTCTATTGTCAGATTGATTGTTCCACGAACCAGCTCTTTTTTTAGAAGTTTTTCAATCTTATCTTCAACGCCAGATAACAAATCCGGTACCCTAATGTTGATTTTTAAATATTTGTTATTTACAGAACGCAGTTCAACAATGACCGTCTTCTCTTCATCCTTCAATTCCGATTGACCGAATCCAGTCATGCTCTTAATCATTTTTATTTTCTTCAGCTATTGATTCAACTTTAGTTTCGATAGTTTTTTGCACTTCACCGGCAACGCCAACAGCTTTCATTCCCATGGATTTTCCCGCTTCCACGGTTTCTTCCACTGCAACTTGTGGATGGTCCACATGCTCACCAGGAGCGTGGTTGTGTCCGGCATGTTCATCAACAGCATTTTCATGACCAGCGTGGTCATGCTCAAGTGATGTAGACATTTCTCTTCGAAGAGTATCAGTTCCATGTATTGACGTTAATGTTAGTTTTGTCAAGAAGAGTGTGGCGACAATAAATACCGCTCCAATAAGATAAGTAATTTTTGACAGAATACCACCTGCTTGTGTACCCATGGCTGACTGATCTGCCAGGCCACCAATAGCCGCCAGGCCACCACCCTTACCTGATTGTAACAGTACGCACCCAATCAAGACGATACATGAAAATATTAATGTAGATTTCAATACGGTAGACCAGCCAAGAATAAAAAACACGGTCAGCAGACCAAAAATAATAACAACTGCCGTAATCCATTTCCAATTCATAAAATTTACCTCTTTTAAAACAAATGAATAAACTTACAGATAAAATAAAATCATTAATAAAACAAAAATCTATGAAAAACTTGCAGCGTCAGACACAATATCTAAAAATGAATTTGGATCTAAACTGGCGCCACCAACCAGAGCGCCATCTATTTCAGGCTGTCCCAAAAGCTCCTTTGCATTTCCAGCATTCACACTTCCTCCATACTGGATTCTAATGCTTTGAGCGGTGTCATCGTCATATTTACTTCTCATCGTATTCCTGATGAATGCATGCACTTCATTAGCCTGTTCCGGTGTTGCCGTTTTACCAGTACCTATTGCCCAGACAGGTTCATACGCAATTGTCAACCCCTTTACTTCCTCAGATGTTAAATTTAACAACCCTCCCGATAGTTGATCCTCTACAACCTCTCTGGTTTTGTCAGCATCTCTCTCTTCCTGTCTTTCACCAACACACAGAATTGGGTTTAAGTTATTAAGCAACGAGGCCTTTAACTTTGAATTTATCATTGAATTTGTTTCCTGGTATATTGTTCTTCGTTCTGAATGTCCAATTATCACGTGAGTACAACCAATATCCCTGAGCATTGCCCCTGAAACTTCTCCTGTAAAAGCACCACACTGTTCCATACTCATATTCTGCGCGCCGACAAAAACATTGCTGTCACTAAAAATATCACAAACGTCCTTAAGATAAACAAAGGACGGAAATACTCCAACGTCCACTGCATCAAAACCAGCCAATCCATCACAAAGTTTTCTTGCGAGACCTCTGGCTTCTTCTAATGTCAGATTCATCTTCCAATTACCGGCTATAAATTGCTTTTTCATCTCGTAACAGAATCAACAGGGAAAGAGCCCATTATTTTCATATCTATACACTTCTTGCCAACTTCCTTAAGCACGCGCTTAACTTTCTCATCATGCGCATGCCCGACAAAATCAATGAAAAAACAATAATCCCATGCCTTTTTTCTTGTTGGTAGTGGTTCTATATCCGCAAGGTTTATTTTATGTTTCTTAAACGGTTCCAATATTTTCAATAGCGCACCAGCCTCATTTTTGGTATGACACATAATAGCGGTCTTATCATTACCTGTTCGAGGCGGAAATTCTCTACTCAAGACAAAGAATCTTGTGACATTATTTGCGTGATCTTCTATATTTCTTCTAAGGATTTTCAAGCCGTAAATCCTGGCTACTTCTGAGTGGGCAATTGCTGCTGAATATTTTTCCTTTGATGCAATCTTAGCTGCTTCCGTCGTACTTCCAATATCCAGAAGATCGACCTTTTGAAAATTGTTTGTCAACCAAAGTTTACACTGTGAAAGAGCCTGAGGTTTCGAATATATTTTCTTGATTTCACTTTTTTTGCACTTTGCCATTAAATTATGATGTACTGGCATCATAATTTCAGCACAAATCTTCACGTCACACTCGTTGAACATATTCAGGGTTTCCCTGATGCCGCCCTCAGTTGAATTTTCAACAGGAACTATACCATAGTCGGCCCGTTCACTTTCTACTTCCTTAAAGACTGAATCGATTCCATTTAATGATAAATACTCTATTGAAGAGCCAAATTTCTCCTTTGCAGCAAAATAACTGAAGGTGCCTTCAGGCCCTAAATATGAAACCTTAACAGGCCTCTCGAGCATTATCGAGCCTGCCATAAGTTCTCTATAAACAGCAAAAAGACATTTGTCGCTTAAAGGTCCCTTGTTTTTAGCGGAAACCTTCTCGAATACCTGTTTTTCCCTATCCGCTGCATAAATTTGCGCATTTTTACGGTTTTTTATAACCCCAATTTCTTTTACGACATTTGCTCTTTTATTGAAAAGATCAATAATTTTCGAATCTAAGGCGTCAATTTTGCCCCTTAATTTGTCAAGATTCATGTGTATTTTTTTGATCCTGTGAAGTACATAAATATTAATAATTTCAGTAGGTTATAGTATTTTAAAGGACTTGGAAATATAACAAAACAGATACATACTGTCAACAAAATAACAATTCAAGATTAATGATGATTGCCATTTTTTTTTATTTGTTGACTGTTCTAGAAAACCGGATAAAATATGATAAAGTTAAAAATGATTCATCCTCTTAACCTATTAGTTTTAAAGATCTTACCATGTAGAAGCAATCTAGGCACATAGGCTATTAGTCAGTTTTCATCACACAGCCAGTAACTTGTTGTGGGTTTAAGACTTAGAGCCTATCACGCAAACCGTAAATCATTAACTCTGATTGTAGACTTTGTTCTGCTAGTCATTATATGTAGTATTTCATGATTTTTAGTGTGTATTTCGCGTTTATTGTAAGTTTATGTATTATATGCTGGTTTATTATTTTTACTTATAAAAAGAAGTTTAAAGGATAAGGTTAGATATGACAAACGAACCCGTTACAATGTTTAAACAAAGGATGGGGATTTTTGTTGATGTACAAAATATGTTCTATTCAGCAAAAGCACTCCATCAGTCTAAGATTGACTATAGTAAATTGTTACAGGCAGCAGTAGAAAATAGAGATTTAATCAGGGCGGTAGCTTATGCGGTACATAAGCCAGATGTTGATCAATCAGGATTTACGGATGCACTTAAACGATTAGGCTATGAAATAAAGACCAAAGAATTGCGCCTCAGACCGGATGGAACTGCCAAGGGTGATTGGGACATGGGTATAGCGATAGATACTATTGCAATAGCGCCAAAACTTGATACAATAGTGCTCGTTTCAGGAGATGGCGATTTTGTGCCGCTTGTAGAGATGCTAAAGGCCCATGGCTGTAGAGTAGAGGTTGTGTCATTTCGCAAAAGTACGGCAGTTGAATTAGTCGAAGCATCCACCAAATATACGGCTATTGAGGAATCAATGTTATTTAAGGAAAAAAAATTCGTGAAAAATGATACAAACAGCTGATAATAAAGAGTTGGAAGACAAACTTGCAGATTGCCAAAAGACGCTTGCTTATTCTTTCGATAATATTAAACTACTTGAAAATGCGCTGACGCATACATCGTTTAAAACGGCTTATAATCCCAGCAACGAAAGGTTAGAATTTCTTGGGGATGCCATATTAGGGATGGTTATCTCTGAATATTTATTCAAGAAATTTCCTGATTATTCTGAGGGGAAGCTGACAAAGATTAAATCGGTTGTGGTGAGCCGTGCAACACTGGCTAAAATTGGAGCTGAAATGGGCTTAAAGCAATTCATCTCCGTCGGAAAAGGGTTAATGGCAAGCCGTTCATTTCCAAAGTCACTCATAGCAAACGTTTTTGAAGCTATCATTGCAGCAATTTATTTTGATAGTGGTTTAAAAGCAGCTTATGATTTCACCCTGAGGTGCCTGAAGAATGAAATTGATGTGGTATGCAATAACAAGCATGATAAGAATTATAAATCCATGCTTCAGCACTTTTGCCAGAGGCAGCAGGGGCATATACCCAGATACAAGATAATTAAACAGAGCGGCCCTGACCACGACAAGACTTTTGAAGTAGTGACCTTAATTCACAATGTAGAACATTGTACCGGATTAGGAAATAATAAAAAGGAAGCAGAGCAAATAGCGGCGAGAAAAACATTAGAGTTACTTGAGATAAACACAGATAATATTTAAGGAAAAAACATGGAAAAACGAATAAACAATAAGAAAATAGTTAGTGTATGTCCATCAAGAGTTGCGAGGTCAATATGTCCGAGCATCAAAAAGACAAGACGAATAAGACGTGATCTGTTCAGGTTGCAGAGAGATCCATCTATCACTGAAAAAACAATCGATAAATTACGTTTAAGGCTCAAACAGAAAAAGAATCAGGGAATTGTCATTGATTGCGAGGATTGTTCTTATAATGTACCAAAGGAAACCGTTGCTGTAACTGCTTAAGGTGACATTGCGCACGTAAGGTTTGAAGTGACTAAAGTAATAAGCACTTTTGCTGCGACTTTAGCTCACTTTAAACTTCCTGTCAGAACTGAGTGGTAAGCGCTTCTTAATTGCCAGCTACGACGCATTATCAGGACTGATTTGTGGGGTGCAATTCACAAGCTTACCTATTTCGTCTGTAACGGCCAGCACTTCTTCTTTATTTAACTGAGGCTTAAGCACCTCTGTATCACGATCTTCTTTTACGATATGTAGCACCAGATACTCATTTTCGTTAGATTTGTGTGTAGATATCAACTTCAGTACCTTTTTCCTCATTAAATACAAAGACAGTACATATCTGAAGTTCACCCTCGATAAATCTTTTTCATTCTCCAACTTATTAAACAGATCATAAAAAACATCTATTTTTGCATATTTTTCCACCTTTTCCGGTTTCTTTGATATCTTTGTCTTCCAGTATGAAAAACTATTCTCATTATCTTTTTTATCCCAACACTCAACGCAAAAGTCCTTCCTTAAGAATTCATTGTTTTCATCGTAAAGGGCAGAAAGATAAACCTCTTCTTCCGGAAATATTTTTTCACAAAGAAAACAGGCATGAGAACCCTTATTAATACTCCATTCCACTTTTCAAATCCTTTCTCTCTATAATTTATTCAGCAACTGTTCACTGTTGCCAATATTTTATGAATAACAATACATATAAATTCCAAAATGTAATTAGTATAACTACTCTTGCATAACTACACGTGTCTTTGGCTTAACAAAATCAAATAATTCCTCAACATTTTCATTCTTTAGACGTATACAGCCATTAGACATATCTTTACCAATAGAATCTGGGTCAGCAGTGCCGTGTATTCCATAACCATAAAGTCCATCTCTATCCTCAAAACCAATCCAACGTGTGCCTAATACATTTTTAGGATGACCATACGGATATACTCCCTCCGGAGAATACCATGTAGGATTTATTAACTTATTATCAACAACAAACTCTCCTACAGGAGTTTTATCTGACTTACCGATACCAACTGGATATTGCTTTATAAAATAACCATTGAGCAATATTGTCAATGTATAATCACTTTTATCGACCAGAAGTGATAGTTCCCCTTTCAATATTTTCAAACGTTCTCCAATCTTAATAAGAGTTCGTGATTTATTATTAATGCGCATAATAAACGCATAGCTGGTATTAAATTTATTTGCTATCCTTACCAGTGAATCACCCGGTTTGACTTCATAGAAAACAGCATCCGGACTTGGAGTTCTGGAAAATACAAGTACACTATTTAACTCATCAAGCCTTTTCTTTATCTCATTTCTTGTCTCATGATCAGTCTCCTTGAAATAGAGATCAGACAATTCGTTTCTTGCTTCAAATCTGTTACCTTTTTTTAAATATTCT
>JANLHC010000268.1 GCA_024654465.1 Candidatus Scalindua sp. | reverse complement strand
TGGCAGCAGCAATTGTACCAGAAAGTGTAGTCACAGATTTTGATTTCATAATATATCGAATTTAGAATAAACAGGGACATCTTCCTCTCTTTCGAGAGGATTCCAGTCTTGGATTCCTCTCGAAAGAGAGGGCTGACATCATTCTTTATGCCTGTTTCTTTTCTGACTCAAACTCTCGATGATTGGACACTCGGAAATTTTCCTTTTACCAAGACACTTTTTAATCAAATCCTTCAAGACCATTTTCATTTTTTGAAGGTCATGCATACGGGTTTCAATGTCCGCAACCTTATCTTCTGCAAATTTACGGATATTCTTACAAGCAGGTTTCCCATCTGCCACAGCAAGAAGATCGAAGATTTCCTTCAGTGTAAAACCCAAAGCTTGAGCCCTTTTTATAAAAAATATTCGCTCAATGTATTTAGGTGAAAATTTCCTATACCCTGAAACCTTTCTGGGTGGTTCTGGAATCAATCCACACCGCTCATAATAACGTATGGTTTCAATATTAACTCCAGTTTCTTTGGCTAATTGCCCTGTTGTTAAAGTCTTCATTTTCTTTCTATATTTAATTATAACCCCGTACTTTAGTACAGAGTCAAATCTTTTTACTAATTTATTAGTTTATTCGCAGCTATCTGAAAAGTACCATTTTACAAATGGAATAGAGGTATTAAATAACTGAAATGGCTATATTATGTTGTTGCGAAATAAGAGAACATTGAAATGTGCAATTTTGACCTAAGATTTCTTATTATTCTCAAAGACATCAGCTGTCAATAGAATAAGACGTGGTGAAGACGGAAAAATTTTTTAAAATACTTTCCGGTGGTTGTCGTTTATTCCTTTCTCACTTACTGAGGGTACACGAATCTCTGTTGAAATTACGGGCTAATCCCTTTTTAAACCACGTCTCTTGTGGTAAACAACTATCTTCTCACCGACTGAAAAGGTTGGTATATCGTTTGGCTTATATCCGTCTTTGGAATATACCTTATGCGCTGGTTTTACAAGGTTGCTTATCCTGTTATATATGGAAGGTTCACAGACATCGAACCTTAAAGCAACATTTTTTGAAAGAGATTGAGATCAAGGCATTTCTTTCCTCAGGTAATCTCCTATTGTCTTAAGTGTTTGAGGAAAAACACTTGAAAGGACGCATTTTGGCCTTGAACAGGATACAGAAACAAAACAACTCTGCTGGTTCAATTCTCCTTGACAAAAAAAGGGTCTAAAATATAATTACTTAACACTTTATAATGTAACTTAATTTCAATTAGGTCAGAAGTAGCTGAAATAGCTGAAATTTCTAGTAAGCAAAAGGTTAAACCTAAATTGAGCGATTTTGATTATAGTTAAAAGCATTATTTTGAAGAATAATTATAACGGTATCATTGAGAGGTATAAATATGGAAAAAATTGAAGGCAAGGTTGCCAAAATACTCGACGAATACAGTATTGTAATTAATATAGGTAGAAATAATGGTGTGGTAAACGGGATGGTATTTGCCGTCTTCGTACAGAGCGATGAGGAGATAAAGGATCCGGACAGTGGCGAAGCCCTGGGAAAACTGGAAAATATCAAGGAGCATGTCTTTGTCGCTCATGTGCAGGATAAATTCTCCACATGTGTTGCCGGAGAAAAGGACGCATCCTGCGAACATGAATCTCATGGCGCACAGACACTCAGCGGAGCCATGATGGCCGAATCCATGACAGGAAAACCCGGAAGCAACAAACTTGGTAATGAGAAACTGAATGTTAATACCTCTCAGATAACCGGTATTCCACAGTTGAGCCCGATATCAGTCGGCGATATGGTACGTGCTGTTGAGGTAAACGGATAGAGGCAGAACACAATACATTATTATTGCCTGATTGGTGCGAAAGAAAAATAATAGTATCAAATGAAAATTGGTAGAATCCAAGAGAACATTAAAAGAGAGCAATTAAATGTACTTGACTCACTCTGAAATACAACAATTAGATATGCTTAAGAAGAAAAGTCCTTCTGAAAGATTCTTATTAATGAGCCAATTGATTAATGATCAATTTGAAGTTATGAAAGCAGGTCTTAAATATAAAAACCCCAACATTGATGAAAAAGAGTTGAAACAATGTCTGAAGATCAGGATGGAAAAAATATATTTATTGAAAGATGGGTTAAAATGTTAAATATAGAGGATGGATTCAGTAAATTACTGTAAAAGGCCCTATTAAAATATTAGAGAGCAGAAAATATATGAAAATATTAAGATCACAGGAAGGTAATATCACGCAGGAAATTGAAAAGCTCAAGCAGGGAATGAGCATATTTGCTGATACGGTTACCAAAGGGATGGAAGCAAAAACGAAAGAAGTCTTTGGTGAACCGCTATCTCCATCTGAAAGTGTCAAGCGTGTTATTAATGACGTAATAGAAAAGGGTGATGAAGCCCTGGAATATTATTCAGAAAAATTTGAAGGCGTAAGTCTATCCGCAGAAAATATTAAAATTAAAACTTCTGAAATTGAGGATGCTTACAAGAAAGTAACTCCGGAATTAATAAGCGCTATAAAAAATGCAAAGGAAAATGTCCGGAAATTTCAAGAATACATTTGTATACGCGAACCTGAACTCTTTCATTCAAAAGGGGCAAGGATAAAAGTAAAATATAATGCCATCGAAAATGTTGGAATTTATGTCCCTGGCGGTTCGGCATCGTATCCGTCTTCTGTATTAATGAATGCGGTACCGGCAAAGGTTGCGGGAGTAAAAAAAATCGTGGTTGTAACACCGCCCGGCAGAGACGGGACTATCTCTCCTGAAAGACTGGTCGCGTGCAAGGAAGCAAATGTAGATGAAGTTTACATGATTGGAGGCGTACATGCAATAGCCGCACTCACATTTGGCACCAAAACTGTCCCTAAAGTTGACAAGATTGTCGGGCCCGGTAATCAATTTGTAACACTTGCCAAGAGGGAAGCATACGGGCATGTAGGCATAGACATGCTGGCTGGACCAAGTGAGGTGCTCATAATAGCTGATGAATCTGCTAATCATGCATTTGTCGCTTCTGATCTGCTGTCACAGGCAGAACATGCCCCCGGTATTTCAATACTGGTTACCAGCTCTGAGGAAGTTGCAAATGGGGTATTACAGGAAGTATCCAGACAAATTGAGACTTCATCTCGCAGAGATCTGATAAAGGAATCCCTGGATAAATTTGGCTTTATCATTATTGCAAAAGATATGAATGAAGCCGTTGATATCTCAAATACCCTGGCTCCGGAGCACTTACTGGTAATTGTAAAAAACGAAGACGAAGTTTTGTCCGGACTGAAACATGCGGGTGCTATATTCGCCGGGCCATTCACACCGGTAGCTGTTGGCGACTACTTTGCCGGACCTTCGCACGTATTACCAACCGGCGGAACGGCGAGATTTTTCTCCGGCCTGTCAGTAAATGATTTTCTTAAAAGGACAAGTATAATTTCATATTCAGAGGAAGTCCTGAGAGCAGCAGCAGATGACATAATTACAATTGCAGAGTCAGAAGGTCTGCAAGCCCATGCTAACTCGATACGGATAAGAATAAATAAATAATTAAAAGAAAATGGAAACTAAAAAAAATTCAAGTTACTTCAGAAAAAACATTGATAAAATGACCGGGTACATTCCCGGCGAACAGCCGCAAGACGGCCTGTATATCAAACTGAATACTAATGAAAACCCATATGCCCCTTCTCCCAAAGTCTTTGCG
This sequence comes from Candidatus Scalindua sp., assembly GCA_024654465.1. Classification (GTDB taxonomy): domain Bacteria; phylum Planctomycetota; class Brocadiia; order Brocadiales; family Scalinduaceae; genus Scalindua. Next base: position 2,893 of record JANLHC010000268.1, on the reverse strand, counting down.
GCCTTGAAAGGTGAAATAAATGACAGATTGCGATTGTATCCGGATCCAGTCGCTACGGGTGCCAGGGAAAAGGCCGCTGAGGTTTTTGGAACAAAACCGGGAAGGATTATGGTTGGCAACGGATCTGACGATCTCTTAACCATAATAACCCGGAGTTTTGTTGGCAAAGATGATAAGGTCGTTTATCCGTATCCGACGTATCTTTTATACAGGACACTGTCGGAAATTCAGGATGCAAAAGAGTGCATTATTGATTTCCGTGAAGATTATTCTCTTCCGGAAGAAATTCTGGTTAAAGACGCTGCCATTACCTTTATGTGTAATCCCAACTCACCGTCCGGAACAATGATACCGGTTGAAAAGATTTCAGAAATTGCAGGAAAGGTAGACGGTATCATTGTGGTTGATGAGGCATATGCGGATTTTGCCAACGATAATTGTATGAGGCTGGTAGATAAGCACCCAAATCTCATAGTCCTGCGCACACTTTCCAAATCATATTCACTGGCCGGAATGCGTCTGGGTTTTGCAGTGGCACGGGAAGAACTGATTAATGGCATGATGAAGGTTAAAGATTCGTATAACGTGGACAGGCTCAGTATGGCATCTGCAGTTGCCGCGCTGGACGATCAGGAAACATTCAGACAAAACGTTTCCCGGATAATAAAAACACGAGAACACCTGATAGGCTCACTGAAAGACCTTGGATTTTTTGTATACCCATCTCAGGCAAACTTTGTTATGATCAGATGCCGTGATTCATACGAAGCGAAAGAGATCTATCGGGAACTGAAGGAGAGAAAGATACTTGTCAGATATATAGATCAACCAAGGCTTGACGACTGCTTGAGAATTACGATAGGAACAGACGAGGAAATAGACACTTTACTGAAACAACTGGCAGAGATACAGCTGGTTTTGCTGAATCAAAATAGCTGATTATGATAAACAGAACATCCAATATAGACAGAAAGACGAATGAAACGAATATCAGTCTGTCACTTAATCTGGATGGTGAGGGAAAGCGCTCGATATCCACAGGTATAGGCTTCTTTGACCACATGCTGGATCTGTTTGCAAAACACGCCTTGTTTGATCTGGAGATTAAAGCCACCGGTGATACGAATGTAGACTTTCATCATACGGTTGAGGATGTTGGTATCTGTATGGGACTAGCGGTAAAAGAAGCTTTAGGTGATAAGGCGGGAATAGTCCGTTTTTCCAACGTGAGTGTGCCAATGCAGGAATCCCTTGCAAACATAGCAATTGATATCAGCGGGCGTTCGGCCCTTGTCTTCAATGCAAAGTTGGACGCAAAGAAGATTGGTGATTTTGACTCTGAATTGATCAAAGAGTTTCTGGAGGCATTTACCGTGAACGCCGGTCTCAATCTTCATGTAGACGTTCCATACGGTGAAAACGCACATCACATTGCAGAAGCAATTTTCAAAGGCATAGCAAAGGCCCTTGACATGGCAACGAGAATCGATGAACGAACTGATGAAGTTCCCTCGACAAAGGGTGTTTTATAAAAATTCTTGCCGCTGTTGAATACAACCAACAACATAATCGAAAGGAAATATCTTTAGCAATGTACAACAATATTGTTTTTATACATAGAAATACGCTATCTTTAGCGTTTCTCATTATTAGTATTCTTTTATATGCCTCGATACAAACTGTATGGTCAGACGAACATGAAGCGGATATCCCCCCACAATATTTTGGAGAAAGGGTTGCTCGCACACCCTGGCCGATGTTCCGCCATGACCTGCACCATACGGGACGCAGTCCTTACGCGGGGCATGACACAAACAACATAAAATGGGAGTTTCAGACCGAAGCGCCAATATCATCTTCTCCTGTAATAGGCATTGATGGTACTATTTATTTCGGATCACAGGACACACATCTCTATGCCATCAATCCGGATGGAACACTGAAATGGAAGTTTAAAACAGGAGCTGAGGTGGATTCGACTCCGACAATCGATGTTGATGGCGTTATATATTTTGGTTCCTGGGATAAATACCTCTATGCGCTCTATCCGGACGGTAAGCTGAAATGGAAACACGAAACAAAGGGAGGCATTATCTCGTCTCCCGCAATAGGCGATGACGGTTCGCTTTATTTTGGCGGCTGGGACAACAGGGTACATGCCGTGGATGCGGAAGGTAAACATCGGTGGGAATACAAGACTGCGGACCATATATGGTCTTCTCCTGCGATAGGGGACGATGATATGGTTTATTGCGGTGCGGAAGATTACTATATGTTTGCCCTCAGGCCGGATGGCAAGGCTGTGTGGTCATTCGGCACTCGCTATCTGCTGGAGTCATCACCTTCAATTGGAGATGATGGAACATTATATTTCGGTTCTGAAGACGCATACGTCTACGCGCTTGAATCTGACGGCAAACTGAAATGGAAATATAAGACTGAATATGATGTCGATTCATCCACCGCCCTGGCACTGGACGGTACGATTTATATTGGGTCCGGAGACGGTCAACTCTATGCTATAAATCCTGACGGCACTCTCAAATGGACATTTCGAACGAAATATTCAGTGATGTCTTCGCCGGCAATTGATGCCGATGGAGTCATTTATGTGGGTTCGCGTGACAAGAAATTATACGCTATAAACCCAAACGGCACCATGAAGTGGTTTGTTGAAACAGGCAGCGCTATTGAATCATCCGCCGCGATAGATAAAGACGGAACTATTTATATCGCTTCAACAGATGGCAAGCTCTACGCTATCGGGAAAAAGATGGAGATCTATCCGTGAGAATAGGGTACAGATAAACTCAGATTTATACTGCCAAAAACATTTCTATCAAGCGGGCTGATGAAAAATAAGAGAAGATTGTATCTCTATATCAAACCTTTT
>JANLHC010000062.1 GCA_024654465.1 Candidatus Scalindua sp. | reverse complement strand
TTTTTTTATAAATTATACTATTTAAGAGGTTTAAGGAGCATTTGATGTCTGAGAAAAAGAGCGCGGGAAGAGTTGATTTTAATGAATTGAAGACCGGTGGTTTTATTAAACAGACCCAGAAAGACCTTTTTACGGTTCGTTTAAGAGTTCCGGGAGGCAGGCTTGACATCGACAAAATGGCCAAGATTGCGGCAGTTGCTAAAAAATACAGCAAAATGGGTTATTGCCACCTTAGTTTCAGACAGTCAGTTGAAATTGTTGGTGTACATATAGATGATTTTGATGCAGCGGTAAAAGAATTGGCAGCGTTTGGGCAACCAATAGCATCCTGTGGCCCCAGAATCCGTGTTCCGACAGCTTGTGGCGGCAATGAATATAACCCTAACGGGATTATGGATGCTCAGAAAAAAGCGCTGGAAGTAGACAAAGAGCTTTTTGGTATGAATTGCCCTCATAAATTCAAGATTTCGTTTTCAGCCTGTCCGATCGACTGTGCCAGGACAAGAGGAATGGATTTAGGGTTTCAGGGCGTTGTCGATCCCGGTTACGAGGACGATCCGTGTACGGGATGTACTCTTTGTGAAAAGGCGTGTCTGGAAGGAGCGATAGTCGCAGATGAAAATGGGAAGCCTATTTTCTACAGAGACAAATGTGTATATTGTGGTGATTGTATAAAGGCATGTCCTACTGATGCATGGACTCCAAAACGAAAAGGCTGGGCTGTCCGTGCAGGTGGAAAACATGGAAGGCACCCGAGGACGGCAGATAACATTATGTTGTTCCTGCCGGATGAAAAGGTGCTGGACTACATTCGCAAGACCGTCGAATGGTATAATGCAAATGGTAAGAGAGGGGAGAGGATTGGGTCAACTTTTGACCGTGTCGGAGTGGAAAAATACAAAGAAGAAGTTGCGCGTCCTTTTATTGAAAATTAAATGGAAGAGAAAAAATTTATACTATTTCTGCATAGCGGCAATTATGAGAAGTTATATCAGGCTGTGATGCTGGCCATAACCGCCGCTTCTATGGGGAGTAAGGTTTACATTTTTTTATTCTTCTGGGCTTTGAAGAAGTTTGCGACTGATAAGCTGGATGTTATTGAGTTTCCTGCAGGGATGAATGACGAAGAGAGGCAGTTGTTGGAAGCCGTACCGCAGGGACAGTCAAATATGCTGAAGGAATTATTACGCGAAGTCGGCCAGATGGGAAATTTGGAAATTTTCGCCTGCAGCGGTGCAGTAAAATTAATGGGACTGGATGAAGATCTGGTAAAAAGTAAAGTCGATGACATTATAGGATTGCCTACAATGTTGAAGATGGCTGAAGGCGCTGAAACTCAGTTGTTTATTTAACATTGCTAGTAAATTAGCCATTAAAGAGAATTGTGATCCATATTAATCAGCATTTAATCAACAGGATGTTAAAAGAGGCGAAGGATGCTTACCCCTATGAATGCTGTGGTTTGTTTGTCGGTACAATTAGGGATTCCGGAAAGAAGGTACATGAGGTCTATCCCGTTGAAAATAAGAATAAGGTCAGGGCTGCAGACAGGTACGAAATAGACCCTAAAGAGTTTGATAGAATAGATCGGGAAGCTACAAAAAAAGGATGGAATATCACAGGTATTTATCATTCGCATCCGGATCATCCGGCGGAGCCTTCGGCATTTGATAAAGATTGTGCGAATGTTTGGACAGAGTATTCATACATAATAATATCTGTGAAAGATGGTGTGGATGATGAGCTGAGGTGCTGGCGTTTTGATACTGGAAAGCAGGATGTCGAGGAAGAAGAAATAAGGGTAGACAGACGCAACTTTAAAATAGGCTTGTTGCTTATGGGGCTTAGCTTTACTGCCTATTTCATTGTTCCGGGAATATATTTTCTTCCGTTGGCCTCGAAAGTGAAAGTCAGTTCGGCCTTCATAAGTTATTTTTGTATTAGTTGGGGTTTGATGGGTTTGGGTATTTGTTTTGCCGGTAAGGAAGGTTATGAGCTTCTTAAAGAAAAAATTCTAAAGGGCTTTTTTAGAAAAATAATAGGTAGGAAAGAAAAATGAGTGAAAACGTTGCAGATGAAAAAATTGATTTAAGGGGTGTTCTTTGCCCGATTAATTTTGTTAAGACAAAATTAAAGCTGGAAATGATGGATGATGGGCAGGTCCTGGAAATAATCCTGGATGATGGCGAGCCTATGAGAAACGTTCCGCGAAGTATTAAAGAGGAAGGGCACAAGGTTGTGGCGGTTGAAAAGATAGACGACGGATACAAGATATTTGTCAAAAAGAGCTAATAGTTTTTTTGTCCGGCTTCTATCGGTATCTAAATAAAACAGCAAGTTTTTTGCGTTTTCAACTCTTCTTTTTAGATAAGCTGATTTAAATATAATCAGGTGCACTTCAGAGAGTAGTAGAATGATTATATGTGATTTTGAATGAAGGAGTTGGGCTTTTTCAGACTGCTGACGATACCATAAATAATCTGTTTAATGGCTCAAATGTGTTGGCGGAGTTTTAACAATTTTTTTCAAATTAAATGTTGCGTTAATTATAAATAGTTGCTAATATGCCCGCGTTTGAGTGTCAGTCTTTTTGCGTCTGAAAGAGTTTTATTTATAGTTCCTCGCGTTGCCGAAGTATTTGGTTAAGGCTTTGCTTATAATAGTTCTGTAAAGTTAAGTGAAGCTTGGGAAAGTAAAATCGTTGATACCGTATCATCAATAATGGGGGTCTGAAACATGGCTAATGATGTAAAAGAAAAAGAAGCTTGCAGTGGTAACTTGTATACTTCCAAGAGAGATTTTTTTACCTTGGCAGGCTGGGCAGTATTCCTTGTGACTGGCCTGGTCTATACTTTGAAATTGTTTGGGCCAAAAAACATCGGAGGATTTTTCTTCCCCAAAGTTCTTTTTGAGCCTTCTCCTGTTTTTTCTGTTGGTTTACCGGTCGACTATGTGCCGGGTACCGTAACAACGTTAAAAGCCAGGAAGGTCTTTATCGTTCGAGAGGGCAACAGCTTTAAGGCGATATCAGTTATATGTCAACACCTTGGCTGTGCAGTGCACTGGACAAAGGAAAAGAACATATTTGAGTGTCCATGTCATGGAAGTAAATATTATAAGAATGGAGTAAATTTTGCCGGTCCGGCTCCCAGGCCATTATATCATTTTGATGTTAGTGTGGCTGATGATGGTAAGCTGGTCGTAAATACAGAGAAAATAGTACCAATAAATACTGAGTTGGTTGTTTAATTGTCTTAAGTTCATGCTAGTGAAAATTTCTACGAAAGGCGTGTAGATGAGTCAATCAGCAGTTTCTGAGCGAGGGAACAGAGTTTCCCTTGAATTGGATTGGTTAGAAAAAAATATTCGTTGTCAGCATCGTTGTCCAGCACATATGGACATACCCGGTTACATACGCCTGATAAGTCAGGGTAGGTATCTGGAATCATACAAACTGATGCTGGAAACCAACCCCTTTCCTACCGTTTGTGGATATGTTTGTCCACGCCCTTGTGAGTCTAAATGTAAACGTGGTGATTTTGATAAGCCTGTGTCAATTGACAACCTTAAAAGGTTCGTTACAGATTATATATATAAAAACAAAGTAAAGATTCCTGTCCCCGAGATAAAAAGAAGAGATGAAAAGGTTGCCATAATTGGAGCAGGTCCTGCCGGATTAACAGCGGCAAATGATCTTGCGGGAATGGGATATCAGGTAACTGTTTTTGAAAAAGAATCAAGGGTTGGCGGTATGATGATGTGGGCAATACCGTCCTACAGGTTGCCGCGTGAGCAGATAATGTTTGATGTAAGTAATATAGAAGCTCGGGGTGTTGAGATAAAGCTGAATACGCATTTTGGAAGTCCTGATAAAACGATTTCCGGACTGTTGGAAGAAGGATACAAAGCGGTGTTTCTGGCTGTTGGCGCACAGAAAGGAAGGAAGCTTGAAGTTCCTGGAGAAGAGGGAACAGGGGGCGTCATGGATTGTCTGGATTTCCTGAAGAATGTGAGCGCCGGTGACCTGAAAAGCCCCGGTAAGACAGTGGCGGTGATTGGCGGTGGTAACTCAGCGGTAGATGCGGCTAGAACGGCTAAAAGAATAACGCCTGACGTATATATAGTCTATAGAAGGACGCGGAATGAAATGCCGGCTCTCAAACATGAGATTGAAGAGGCAGAGCTTGAGGGTGTCAAATTTCACTATTTGGTTGCACCTGTAAAAGTCATTACTGAGAATGGGAAGGCAAAGGGTCTTGAATGTGTCAAGATGAAATTGGGTGAGCCTGACAGTAGTGGAAGGCGTAGGCCTGAACCGATTTCCGGATCTGAATTTATAATTGATACAGACTGCATAATAACGGCGCTTAGTCAGGAAGCAGACTTGGAATTTCTAGGCGATGGCAGCGGGATAGAAGCTACAAAGTGGGGAACACTTGTTGTAGATGATGGCTTGCAAACCGGCAAAAAAGGTGTCTTCGCAGGTGGTGATGTCGCATTGGGGCCAAGCACGATTATTGAATGTATCGCTCAGGGGCATCGGGCGTCTAAATCGATCGATTGTTACTTAAGAGGGGAAGACTTCAAGGAATCTAAGGATAAAACCTGGGTCACCCTGATAGAAGGAGATTACATCCAGGAGAGGGAGAGTAATTATGATAGTACTCCTCGTGAGGAAATGGTAACAATACCTAAATCGCAAAGAGGGTCATTTGATCTGGTTGAGCTTGGGTTTACAGAATCACAGGCTCGGATAGAGGCCGAACGTTGTTTGAAGTGTGATCTCAGCATTCAGGTTGTGGCTGAGGATTGCATCCTCTGTGGCAGGTGCAGTAGTGTATGTCCGGTTGATGCGCTGGAGCAGGTCGATGCAGATACGGGAGGTGACTATAAGCCTCATGTTAGTAAAGACGGAGTCGTGATAAGGCATACTGATGTGTGTATCAGGTGCGGGAATTGCAAAGATTGTCCCGTGGATGCGATTAATATGAAGCGCGTATTCTGGGAGCCAAATGAAGAAATTAATAAATCACCTAAAGCACAAGTAGCTAGTAGTGATTAGGGCGTTGGTTTAATGATGTGGATTTGTTTAATAAGTGATATTTAAAAGGGGATGCTTAAATGAATTTAATCTTGTATTTTATCAGGAAGCTTACGGAAACTGAAGTATGGAAATCCGTATTTCGGCATGGCTACACGGATACCTCCAGGAACAGGGCGCTTCAGACTATAAGCAACGTATGGTTGCATTTGCACCCTGTAAAGGTTCCAAAGCACGCTGTTAAGATTCGGTTTACATGGTGTCTGGGTGGACTAACATTCTTTATTTTCCTTTTTTTGACTGTGACTGGTGTTCTGTTAATGTTTTATTATGTTCCGGATGTTAATCGGGCATACGCGGATATGATTGATCTTATGTATGTTGTCCCTTTGGGGCGTTTGCTAAGAACATCACATCGCTGGGCTGGACATGCCATGGTCATAACAGTTTGCTTTCACATGTTGAGGGTATTTCTTACCGGTTCTTATAAGGCCCCGCGACAATTTAACTGGGTTTTGGGTGTACTGTTATTAGTTCTTACCTTTCTGCTTAGCTTTACCGGATACTTGTTACCATGGGACCAACTCGGGTATTGGGCAATAATGGTAGGGACAAACATGGGAGCGGCAACACCTGTTATGGGTTACCAGGGTCCCTTTGCCGAACTTTTAGGTGTTAAGATTAATAATGATATTCGTTTTGCTCTCTTAGGAGGTACGCAAATTGATGCTCCGTCTTTGCTGCGAGCATACGTGTGGCACTGCATAGGAATACCAATAATTGCGGGAGCGTTGATGATTCTTCATTTTTGGCGTGTTAGAAAAGACGGTGGTATTTCAGGGCCTCTATAAATAGTTGGGAGAATTTTTTATGTCAAATCATGCAGAAGCACAGATAGCAAACAATAAGAAAACGGAGAAAGTTTTTTCGTGGCCAAACTTGGTAGCAAAAGAGTTTATCGCGGCAATTCTGGTAACTGTTGTTTTGCTTGTTTATTCATATTATGTTGATGCTCCATTAAGGGAGCTTGCCAATCCCGGAGAACCTGAGAATCCGGCAAAAGCGCCGTGGTACTTTTTAGGTTTGCAGGAAATCCTGGTATATTTTGATCCCTGGATTGCAGGTGTTGTGGTTCCCAGTATAATAATTATGGGCTTGATGGCAATACCGTATATAGATGTGAACCCTAAGGGGAATGGGGGTTACTGTTTCTGGGATAGGAGATTTGCGGTAACGGTATTCTTGTTCGGGTTTATTTTCTGGTATCTCCTTATAATTGTGGGTACATACATGAGAGGGCCATTCTGGGCATTTTTCTGGCCTTGGGAAACCTGGAGTTTTGATTTTCCAACCCCTCCGCCATTGATAAGCTTGCCTAACTGGCTGGGTATTTTTGCTCTTCTTATCTATTTCGGGTTCGGGATGTTGGTACCTGCAGTTGCTTTCTGGAAATTTGCTAAACAGCTCGGATTTATCAGATACAACATCACTATGGGTCTGTTCTTGTTGATGATGGGAGTGCTTGTAAAGATTGCTTTAAGGCTTATGTTTAATATTAAGTATATATTGCAGACACCTTGGTTTAACATTTAGGGATTCCGAAGACGAGGATTGATTTATTTTTTTCTATTTTTTCGAGAGAAGTAAACAAATGAAAAAGAAATTATTTTTGTTATCCAGTATATTGCTGCTAGTTAGCACGCTCATGTGGGTTAAGGATATGTTGGAGCCAGAATGGAAGCAATATCAGGTAGAGTATTATGAGCAGCAAAGGAAAGCAGTAGAGAAACAGCTGCAGAGCACAAGTGGTGAAGAAGAGACAGCAGAATTAGAGGCTAAACTCGTTAAGCTGCAAAAACCTAAATACGAAATTAAGCAGATACTGCTAAAGGGTGATTATAGTTGGGCTGACCAGAGTAATGGGCAGAAAACAGATAGATGTATAACCTGCCATATTGATGAAGCAAAATTGGCTGCTTCTCATGAGACAGTTGTGAAAGATTTTCCATTTGATATTTATGGGTGTACTGTGTGCCATGGTGGAACGGGCCGTTCGCTTGACGAAGAGCACGCACATCATGGTATTTTCAAACATAAGAGGGCGATGCGCCAAAGATTGGAACATGCTGATGTCCTTTTTGATATGTGGAATGAATTTGCTACCCTTTCTCTGGAAGATGATACAGAATGGGCCAGCTTTAAAGATAGAACCATAACGGGTGAAAAAGCAATATACATGGGCAGCGGTAAATGTATGAGATGTCACACAGGGCTGACGGCTCCGCATGTAGAAAGATGGAAGAGAGTAAAATTCGAAAGCTTTAACGTCATCAAAGAAGCCCCTGACTACATTGCAGGTGATGAAGATTATAGAAAAAAATGTTATGAATGCCACACAACAGGGTATAATAAAGAGACGGGAACATATGAAGAAGAGGGTATAACCTGTGAGGCTTGTCACGGTCCTGGAGAGGTATATGCGTCTTTTATGGACAGAGGCAAGGCAACGGAGGGTCAGAAAATAGCAAAAATCACTCCTGCATATAACAAGTGTGGAGGGACTGAGGGGTGCCATAGGAGCAGGAGGCATGAGATGCGGGTTAAATTCTTCAGAGACAGTAAAGATCATGATCCATATGAATGGTTTAAGCCGAAGTATAAACGAATTGTAAGTGAAGCATTAGAGAAGAAGAAGAGCGGTACTGCCGAGGAGGTTGACCCTGCACTGCCTAAACATAATATAAAGTTCGTTAGGTGACGCTTGGGAGTTAATGGTAAAAATGATAGTAAGATAATGAGATTAAATTGTTGTTTTGATATATACTTTATGAGTGTTTATGTTTCGTTGTAATTTTTAATAAAAGAAAGGGAGGATTTTCATAATGGATCTTCTGAAAACGTGTGCGGTTGTAGTATTCTTTTCAGTTTTTTGCGCCTTGCAAGGTATTGCAAACGCGGCAACTGAAAAGGATTATATGGGCTCAAGTACGGGCGAATTAGACTATGTGGGTGCTGAAGCTGGCAAAGGAGCCTCCGCAGACAGCGTTGAAGGTCCTGGATTAGAGCCTATCACCAAGAAACAGCATGAAAGAGCCAAGAATTATTATAGCAGTGTTTATACAACTGCTGCAGCCAGGGCTCTGTATAGTGATAATGTAGGATTAGAAAAAGGTGCAGGACCATGGCAGGATTTTTATAAGCCTAAGCCAATGCATATGTACTGGTTCCCATCAAGGCATTATGTAAGACCGGAAGGAACCTACTATGATCAACTTCTTGAGAAATATAAAGCAGGTCAGTGCATAGAATGCCACGAAGAGGTTACACCGGGTATCGTTTACGATTGGAGAGATTCTACGCATGCAGATCCCAAAAAGAATGAGTTCTTTGCTATAAGGACAAGGCAGATTGAGCAGCTTATTGAAAGAGATCTGGAAAATGTAGATTGTAGCGAGTGTCACGGAAAAGATCATAATGAGCTTCATATGCCCACACCGGATATATGTGGTAATTGTCATCCGAAACAAGTTAATGAGTATTTAGATGAAATGGAGTATGGGCGTCCTAACCACGTAGATACCTTTACGGCTAATGTTGTGCCACCTTGGTATCCGGAAGCTGCTAGACAGGGTTATCTTACATCAATGTTTGGCTGTGACTACTGTCACGGAACTACTGAGAAGTGCGATATTTGCCATACAAGGCATAAGTTTACTGCTGCAGAGGGTAGAAGGCCTGAAGCATGTATGAGCTGTCACATGGGATTTGACCATCCTGATGCTGAGTCTTATGGCGAGTCCAAGATGGGAATGATTTATCATATGGAAGGAGAGCACTGGGACTGGGATAAGCCGCTTGGCGACGTGATCGCAGGCAAGGATTATAGAACTCCTACCTGTCAATTCTGCCATATGTATCAGGCAGAAGGTAAATTTACACATACTCTTGCGGCAAAAGGCATATGGAGAATGGGTACAGTTCCGCCAAAAAGCTATGAGTTTGAATCTTCTTTAAAAGCTTATCCTTATGGTGTGAAATTGCCACCATTAGATAAAAAGTTGGATATATATTCCGCAGCAAATAAAAAGAAAAGGGAGCAATGGATAGAGATGTGTTCAAATTGCCATAGCCCACGATGGGGAAGGCTTTACCTTGAAAATCTGGATGACATGATGTTTGAGATGTGGAAAATACAGGACAGGGCACATTTGATTATGGATGGCTTGGCGGCTGCAAATGCTTTTGATCCTCCGGTATCAGAACGAGATCCTTTTCCTATGGGTGAAGTCCTTGCGGACGCACTAGGCCCTGGATTGTTGGGAGAAGGTATTTATAATGCGTTCAAGACTACTGGTGGTAAGGTACCGGTGTACGGTCCAATACTTGGCGTATACACTGTCTTTATGGCCGGAAGGAATAATCCTTCTGTAATTGAGAATATATATACCAACATGTGGTTTGGTGATAAGGCACATGCCTATAAAGGTACAGCGCATGTGCAGCAGGATATATCCTGGTGGTACGGAGCATCTAAGGCATTCCAGAGCGTGAATGCGATGGAAAGTGAGGCGCAGAAGCTTTATCGTGCTAAAGAAATTGATAACCTTCTGGGTAAAAAAGAGAGAAAGAGATCAGCAGGGATGGTAGGCGGTATTATTGTGTTTGCCGGTCTTTTACTTGTAGGGGTGGTTGTTGCAGTCAGGATGAGGAAGAAGGATTAAAATAATAGAGTAATTATGAAGAATTTTTTACTGTTCAGTATAAAAAGAAGGGCGCTCGATTTCGAGCGCCTTTTTTTTTTGCAGTAGATATGGTTTCATGATAAAAAAGTTACTACCGTTAGTAACACATACAGAAGTTGTCGGAGCAAAAGTATTTACGCATAGGTTTATTAACCTTGATTTATATAATAAATGCTAATAAAATTCCAATCAGAGACTATATGGGTTGTTAATAATCCATCAACAAATGAATAATAATTTGATACTTAAGAACGGTTCTAGAATTGCGATAATAGGCGGTGGGCCCGGAGGGAGTTTTTTTGCGCATTTCGCTTCGCGTTATGCGAAAGAAGCAGGAATTGATGTATCTATAAAAATATTCGATAAGAAAAGCTTCTGCCAGAGGGGTCCACGTGGCTGTAATATGTGCGCAGGTGTTATTTCTGAAAATCTTTTTAATAGCTTGGAAGAAGAGGGAATAAATATTGCGGATTTCTGCGTACAAAGAAAAATAGAAGGGTACTGCTTTCAAACACAGGATGAGAGCGTAGTTCTTCATCATCCAATTCCGGGGCATATACCAAAGATTGTTACAGTGTTTCGTGGAAATGGACCTTTACAGTCTGAACACGAGGGCAATGTCAGTTTTGACGACTATCTTTTGAATCATGTAAGGGCGCAGGGAGTAGAGATAATATCAGATATGGTTAAAGATTTCAGGTTGTCAGTCAGAAAGGGAGAACCTGTTAAAGTAATCTGCGGTGAGCGAAACTCTGAACATGAATTTGAAGCTGACCTTGTAGTTGGAGCATTTGGAGTAAATACCGGGATGATGGAAAAGGTTGCGAATATGGGTTTTGGCTATAGGCCGCCTAAGACTGTTCGTACATGTCAGTGTGAAATAATACTAAACAGGGAATATATAGAAGAAACGTTTGGCAACAATATTTTTGTTTTTGCTTTAGGTAAAAGTGAGCTTAAATTTGCTTCCATCACGCCAAAAGCAGACTATGTCACTGTAAATTTAGTAGGAAGAAAGGATCTAACAAGAAACAACCTGGTTGACTTTCTTGACCATCCAACAGTAAAAAAATTGATGCCGGCAAAATGGAGAATTCCTAATAGTTTTTGTATGTGTATTTCTAAGATTCCTATAACGTATGCAAAACATCCATATGCAGACAGGTTTGTTGTTTTAGGGGATGCAAGTATTTCAAGGTCCTATAAAAGCGGGATTGAGTCCGCATTTAACATGGCAAAGATGTCTGCTTATACGGCATTTAAGAATGGAGTATCGGCAAAGTCATTTATGAATGGTTATTTTAAGCCGGCAAAAAGACTTTTGGCCAGAGACAACCTTTATGGAATTATGATGCTCAAAATTAATGATTATATATCATCTAACAGGCAATTAGTAAATAGACAAGTAAAACTTGTAAAATCCACCGATGATGTGAAAACGGCAAGTCAAATTAATGAGATACTATGGAATATGCTTACCGGAAATGTGCCTTACAAAGAAATATTTGTTAAGGCATTGAACTTACGCCTAATATCAAAAACGTTATCGTTTAATCCTCTTTCGTGGATAAGAAAAAAGAGTGGTAACTATAGCAATGTTAATTAAGGAATAGATTATCATATGAAAGATAGAGATTATTTCCTAAAAGATGGTTCAAAGATTGCCATAGTCGGTGGTGGTCCGGCAGGGAGTTTTTTTGCATATTTTGCATTAAAAAATGCTGCTCAAAAAGGCATAAAAGTTGATATTACTATTTTCGAGGGAAAAAGCTTTTGTCAAAAGGGGCCTCGGGGATGCAATATGTGTCCGGGAGTTATATCAGAAAAACTTTATGGAGAATTAAAGGAAAACGATTTGCTTCCTCCGGATAGATGTGTGCAGAAGGAGGTCAAAGGTTACTATTTCCATACTCATGATGGCTGTGTAGAAGTTCAGAATCCTAAACCGTCTGCAGATAAAAAAATATTAACGGTTTTTAGAGGCGATGGGCCAATGTTTTCACCGTTATCTGATAGTACAAGTTTTGACAATTTTCTTTCAAGACGTGTAGAGGATATGGGGGCTAACATTAGCTCTGATATTGTAAGTAATATAATTTTGCCATCAAACAAGAAGGATCAAGTAAAAGTATATTTTGGGAAGAAAGGTTCCTGGAGAATAAGGAACACAGATTTGGTGGTGGGTGCGTTTGGGTTGAATACCGGCATGTTGGAAAAAGTAAGGAGAATGGGGATTGGTTATATTCCGCCCAAAACTGTCAGGGCTTGCCAAGCAGAGATTTATGTAGGCAGCAGGAATGAAAGTAAATATTCTGATAACTGGATACACGTTTTTTCGTTAGGCATAAAACCGATTACGTATGCATCTTTTACACCAAGAGGAGACTATTTAACTGTCACACTGGTTGGTAATACTGATTTGAATAAGGCCCATTTGATAGAATTTCTTCGCCATCCTATTGTGCGCCGTACTTTTCCGGAAGAAGGTTGGAAGTTGTCAAAAAACTATTGTATCTGTTTTCCCAAGATAAATATTACGCAGTCCAGACATCCATTTGCTGATAGATTTGTTGTTGTGGGCAGCGCTGGCATTTCGAGATATTATAAGCACGGTATTGAGTCTGCTTTTATTACCTCCAGGATAGCGGCAAATAGTGTGTTTAAAACCGGTATCTCTGAAAATGCTTTCAGAACAGGTTATTATAAACCTGTAATGAAGATTTTAGGATCTGACAACTTGTATGGAAGATTGGTTTTTGGCCTTAACGATTATATTACTTCCAGAAAGCGTATTTCAGCCGGTTATTTTTCATTCCTTAAGTCAGAAAAGAAAAAACCTGTTGCCAATATTCAGTTGGAATTTTTATGGAATATGTTTACGGGAAGTATACCCTTTAAGGATTTATTTATAAAGGTATTTGATCCGGCTTTACAGTTAAGATTATTACCTGTTACTGTGATTGTATGGACTAGGCAGATAGTTGGATCTATTGCTGCCGGTGGGAAATTTAGACACGAGAAGGCATTAAAAAGTTTTGCAGATAAAGGGCTTGGTCCTCTTGAGGAGGGTCAAACCGTGGTTGTTATAGGGGGCGGTCCCGGTGGGACGAGTTGTGCAATTACACTTAGCAGATTAGCCAAAAGGCGTAACATAAATTTAAATATAGTATTGTATGAAGGTAAAGATTTTGGAAAGGATGAGCAGTTTAATCCATGTGTAGGTGTACTGTCTTCACCTATTGAAGAAATATTAGAAGAAAAATTAGGGATTCCTTTTCCTCATGAGCTTATATTGGAAAAAATACCTGCATATTATTTGCATTCTGATGATGAAGACATAAAGTTGGAAGGCGGTGGCGAAGTATCATGTGCGGTGCATAGAATGTTATTTGATAATTATCTTTTACATTGTGCGAAAGATGCGGGAGTAAAAGTAATACATGGTAGAGTGACAAATATTGATGTCGAGCCTAGCGGTGTAATGGTTTATAGTGAAAAGGATAATAGGCGGGCAGATGTTGTTGTTGGCGCGTTTGGTCTGGATGAAGGGGCTTGCAAGGTTTTTGAGACGGCAACACGTTATAGAACTGGCCATTATATGAGTACTATTTTAACCAAGTTTTATCCGGAAAAGGAGGAAATGGAAAAGTTTGGAAACTGTATACACGCATTTCTCCCCTCACTGAGGGGAATAGAGTTTGGCGCCATAACACCCAAAATCGATCATCTTGATATTAACATTGCCGGTTCAAAGATTAATTGGCGCTGGATGGATAATTTTCTTTTAATGCCTCAGGTTACCAGGGTTTTACCTTCAAATTTTGCTATGCAGAGACACGATTTATTTTATAGCCGCTGGCAGTTTCCAACTTCTCCGGCGAAGAATCTCTTTGGGGATAGATATGTCACAGTAGGCGATGCTGCAGGTATTATTCGTGCATTTAAGGGTAAAGGCGTGAATACTGCCTGTCTGACAGGGATAAGGGCGGCAGAGGTCATGATGGACGTGGGTATATCAAAAGAAGCTTTTAAGGATTATTATAATAGCTTTTCTGATATAACCAGTGATCTTCCATATGGAAAAGTCATTAGAATGCTTGCAGGCTTTAGCGCACATTATGGACTCTTTACCCCCATGATTCGATTGGCGAAGGAAGATAAGAAATTTAGAGCAGCTTTTTTCGACTCAGTTGCGGGCAGCAAGATGTTCAAGGAAATAATTCTTGAAACTATTAGCTTACAATTATCCTGGAAAGTGGTGAAAATTCTAATAACGTGGTTCTTTAAACAGTTCTCTTTTATGTCACGGGTAATAAAACCCATTAGTAAGGTTATAACTAATAAGCGAGCATAAGGTTATTAAATATGGGAAAAAAGGAAATTTATATTCTAGAAGTCTTAAAGAAAAAAGGGCCGTTATCTATAATCCTTGAACAGTTGAGCTCCTCATTTAAGACTTTCGAAATAAAATCGATAAAAAAGAAAATGATACTTGTGTTTTTAATACTGGCGCTTATTCCTTTGTTGGCAATGAGGCTGGTGGTTTATCCTAAAGCACAGGATGCATTACAAACATCTTTAATACAAAATCTTCATAGTGTCGGGCACAAGCAAGCGGAGCTTATCAAAGGTTGGACGGAAGAAAGAAAGGGTGACGTAAGGGTTCTTGCAGAAAACCCTTTTACGCTTCTTGCCACCAGAATAGACACGAATGATAAACGGTTCTGGCGTCTTTTGAGATATACTCACTACATAAGATACGAGTATGGCTATAAGGAGGTTCTTATAAGTGATGCGGAAGGTATTATTCATATCTCTACTCAAAAGGGTAGAATAGGCGCAGATATCTCTGAACAGGAATATTTTAAAAAGGCGATGGATGGAGAAACATTTGCATCGCAGATATTCCCTTCAAAGGAACTTGTTGAAGATAAATACGGCAGAATGGAAACTGGTGTTCCCACCATGGTTGTCGCAACCCCAATTACTGACCAAAATAAAATAATGGGTGTTGCGTGCCTCAGAGTTGACGTTGAGAAAATAAGCGATTTAATGAAAAGTATAAAGTTAGGTGCAAGCGGTGAAACATATCTTGTTAATAAGCAGGGGTATATGATAACAGAATCTCGATTCGTAACTGATTTAAGGAATGAGGGTTTAATAGAAGGTGGCACTACTCTTCAAATTAAACTAATCAACCCTGAGACAGGAAAATTGACAAAATCTGTTGCGGAATGTTTGAAAGGACACACAGGTTCTGATGGAAAGGGCTACATCGATTATCGTGGTGTGAAGGTAATAGGTTTCTGGCAATGGATCCCGGAACTGGATTGGGGTGTAATTGCGGAGATTGATTATGACGAAGGATATATAGAAGTTAACAGACTACGGAAAGACGTTAATACAATTATGATTATAATCTCTGTAGGAGTATTGGTGCTTGCCGTTTTTATGGGCCAAAGGATGGTAGCCCCAATCCTTTATCTTACAGAAGCAACAAGGAAAATGAATGCAGGAGATCTTACTCAAGAAGTAAATATTCATACCAGTGATGAAATTGGTGAACTTGCAGTCTCTTTCAACATGATGGCGAGGACTATAGCAAAGAGAAATGAGGAGCTTCAATCTTCTAATATTTTTATGGAATCAATGTTTGATGCCATAAGAGATCCTATGACAGTCTTGGACAAAGATGGAACTATTAAGCAGGTTAATAAGGTTGCAATGGACACCTACGGTGAGAATATTGTCGGGGAAAAATGCTACTGTGTTTATAAAGGCCGGGAATCTATCTGTAATAACTGTCCCACAATGAAGTCAATTGAAACATTATTACCTGCTACGGCAGAGCACTATGTGGAAAGGGACAAAAAATATGTATTCATTGCCTCCTATCCTATCTTAAATAAAGAAGGAAAATTGGAGTCAATAATAAAAATGGTAAGAGACATTACTGAACAGAAAAAGCTTGAAAAGGAACTCCAGGAGTATACTGCGAATCTGGAAAAGACCGTTGAGGAAAGAACAAGAGATCTGAAATCAACAAATGAAGAGCTAAAGCAACGAAGTGTCGAGATAGAAAAAGCCAATGAGGAATTACGTGGTCTTGATAAGATGAAAGACGTAATGATTCGAGATGTAACTCATGAATTAAAATCACCGGTAGCGCAGGTCCAAATGGCGATTGATCTTTGGACTAGTGAGGCAGCTAAGGAAAAAGTAGATAAAGAGAAGGGGAAGAAATTAAGCAAAATAATTGATGACAATATTCAAAGATTAAAAAAAACCATACAAAGTATATTGGATTTATCAGTATTAGAATCCGGCCGTGTTGCATATCAAAAGGAAAATTTGAATCTGGAAGAAATAGTACATCAAACGGAAGAGGGATTGAAATTAATAGCGGAGAAGAAAGGGTTGATATTAACTACTAGAATTCCTGACAAACTTCCGGAAGTATTTGGAGATAGAACTGAAATTACAAGGGTAGTTTCCAACTTAATAGACAATGCTATCAAATACTCCGAAACCGGAGAAATCGTTGTTTCCGCTCTGAGAAGGCCCAGGGATATAGAAATATCAGTTAAAGATCAAGGGATTGGCTTGATTACGCCAAAGGAAAATTTCGACAAACTTTTTGATAGATTTTATCAGGAAAGGGCAAGCGCTGACGGTTCCGGGGTTGGTCTTGCTATCTGTAAGAAGATTATAAATGCTCATGGTGGGGAAATTTGGGCTGAAAGTGAAGGCAAGGGAAAAGGCACGACATTCAGGTTTACGTTGCCAGTAATCTCTGATGGGGAAAAAGATCCCGATACCCTATCTTCCACTCAGGAAGAGGTAGTATGATTTTAAAGATGGAAATTTCTATTATGATTTGTATAGTATAGGCATGTATTTGAAGATAAGGAGGGTGTTGTGTTGATATACCTTGCCAGTATAAATATAGAAGGGTTAAATGAATACAAATTTGTGAACTGATGAAAGGAGATTAAGGAATATGGGTAAGACGATAATGATAGTTGAGGATGAACAAGCATTTCATGACCTTTATACTATGATGCTGGAAGATACTGATTATGAAATAGTGCGTGCATATGATGGAGATGAGGCATTGGCAAAACTGGAAGAGAAGAAGCCGGATCTGATTATCCTGGATATACTCCTGGATCTGGTAACCGGAGATACATTTTTTCTTTATATCAAGGGTATGCCTGAGTATTCAGATATTCCGGTTATTATATGTAGCAGTTTCTCACAAAAAGCGTATAAAAATTTGAAGGATATGGATCCGAATCTTATATTTCTTGAAAAGCCATTTACAAAAGAAAAAATGATTGAAGAAATCACAGCCAAGATAGGGTAAGAGAGTTTGAAGTGCCTAGCGTCTAAGTGAGCCGGGGTTGTTCAGTAAAGATAAACCTGACCTTATTTTGGACAATCTGGTTTACTTCACACTTGAGGCACTTAGATCGTGGCTTTGCCGCATCATGGTATTAAGTCTTATTAGAAAGTTGTTTGAGATAACTGATAAACTTAAAGCAAAAGCTTGAAAGTCTTGCGTAATAAGGACAACGGGGAATTTCCACTGTTATTTTATCACCAACATGGAGATCTCCTCCTTCGATGATCCTGCAACGGATACCTCCTTTGTCATTCATTGCGTCCTTGGCGCCGGGACCAATCTTCGTTTCCATCTTTTTACATGGATTACATCTATCTTCTACACGGACAAGTATTTGGCCCATGCGTAAATTTCGGTCAATCAACTCATTCAGCTTGATACCTTTAACCATAATCTGTCGTCTGCTTGAACCGGCAGGTATCTCATAGCCAAGTTCGCGCGAAACTACGTCTATCGTTTCGGTTTCTATTAAAGTGATTTGTCCGATCTGAAATTTTCCCGAACGATAATCACCTACAATTCCAAAATTAGAACGCACAGTGACTTGGTTACAGGATTCAGCAGCAGTATTTCGCTCTCGAACGACATGAATTGAAATAATTTCAGCCATATTTGTTGTCTCCTCCTTTAGGTTTTATAACGAACCAACCAGCAATGCAACCGATAATATAATGAGGGAAATCCCACCACACAAAGGTGGTTCCGATCAGGGTGCTACCTATAAATGTAGAACGGATATATTCAAGGATTAGAGGGTGCCATAATTGCATGCATTCAAGAGAACTGGTAATTCCCAGAACCAGGCATGCTATCCAGAAGGCAGTAGCATAAGGGAAGAGTAAAATTACTAAAAAACACCAGAACATTTCGTAAAGGATGCCACCAGCATAATTATTAAACCACCATGCACATGGCCCGGTGTAAAATTTACTGGCAAAGCCAAGAGGCGTTATTATGAGAAGCAATATAAAACTGCGTAACCGCGGTGTGCTAAACACTCTTGATATCCTTATTAATCAACCTCTTGTAAAATCTTTGGCGCTTTTCTGAGTTGTCATTATATCGTGTGAAGTGTAATTTTGAAAAATAATTTTTCTTGTTGATTCATAGATAAGGTTTATTTAGAATTAAGAAAAGAAGTTGATT
This sequence comes from Candidatus Scalindua sp., assembly GCA_024654465.1. Taxonomy (GTDB): domain Bacteria; phylum Planctomycetota; class Brocadiia; order Brocadiales; family Scalinduaceae; genus Scalindua. Next base: position 6,696 of record JANLHC010000062.1, on the reverse strand, counting down.
AAAATCTTTTCAATATATATTTAATGGGAAAAATTGTAATTAAGGAAGATAGATGCAAAGGCTGTGAGCTTTGTATTGATGCATGTCCTTACGGACTTCTAAAGATGTCTGTTGAGGTAAATCATTTTGGCTACCATACTGCACAATTTGTAAACGGTAATGGGAAAAAATGTACCGCTTGTAAATTCTGTGGATTGATGTGTCCAGACTATGCTATTGATGTTTATGAGTAACTTTACTTCTGATATTTTTTTTTGAATACTGCAAAACCATTCCGATTAAACCAAGCAGTCCATTCATTATTTCCCACCTTGTGAGTTTCGTCGAAATATGTTTTTTTAGTAAAAGCTTCTTGCGATGCTAATATTTGTTGATATGATTGACGAATGAATATTTTTATTTCAGGTAAATTAAATGTTTAAATCTACTACCATATTATCGGTAAAACATAAAGGCGCTATCGCCATAGGTGGTGATGGACAGGTTACTATGAGTTCCTTTATCGTTAAAAAAGATGCATGCAAGATACGTAAATTATACCATGAAAAGGTTATTGTAGGTTTTGCCGGATCGGCTGCAGATGCATTTGCTCTAATGGAAAGGTTTGAATCTAAATTAGAAAAATATCAGGGTAATATGCTGAGGAGTGCACATGAACTTGCCAAAGACTGGCGTACAGATAAGATATTGAGAAAGCTTGAGTCGCTATTAATAGCTGTAGATAAGAATTGTTCTCTCCTTGTTTCTGGTAACGGAGAGATAATTGAACCGGATGATGGGATATTAGGTATTGGCTCCGGTGGGCAGTATGCTACCGCTGCTGCAAGGGCCCTGGTGAAACATTCTGAACTTAGTGCAAAACAGATAGTGGAGGAAGCATTAAAGATAACGGCAGATATATGTGTATATACAAATGCAAATATACGTGTGGAGGAAATTAAGTGCGGGAGCTGACACCAAGAAAGATAGTTGAAGCATTAGATAAATATATAGTCGGACAAAATGAGGCAAAGAGAGCGGTTGCTATAGCAATAAGAAACCGATGGAGAAGATTACAGCTTTCTGACGAATTACGTGAAGAGGTTATGCCTAAAAATATTATAATGATAGGTCCTACCGGTGTGGGGAAGACTGAAATTGCACGGAGAATAGCAAATTTAGTAAAGGCCCCTTTTTTGAAGGTAGAGGCATCTAAGTATACGGAGGTTGGTTATCACGGACGTGATGTAGAGTCCATGATAAGAGATATCGTAGAGATAGCCGTTAATATGGTGCGGACAGAGCAGATGGAACAAGTCAGTGAAAAGGCAGAGATAAATACAGAGGAAAGATTGTTGGATTTGCTTCTCCCATTACCTGGAAAAAAGGAAGAGCCAGAGGTCGTTAGCGGTGAAGGTGTAGATGGGGATGAAGATAAGGTGGTTGCCGTTGTCGAAAAGCGTGAAACAACTCGCGAGAAATTCAGAAATAAGTTAAGACAAGGTAAACTTGAAGACCGCATGGTGGAAATTAAAACACAGGAGAAACCTGTCGTTATGCAGGGCATTATTGCCGGAATAGAGGAAATAGGTGTCGATTTCCAGAATGTAATTGAAAAGATGATACCGGCAAAGACACAGATAAAAAAGACTCTTATAAGTGAAGCGCGGAAAATTATTAAGCAGGAAGAAGCGGAGAAGCTGATTGATAAAGAGAAGCTTATGAAGGACGCGTTATATCGTGCTGAGAATATGGGGATTATATTTATAGATGAGCTGGACAAAGTTGCAAGTCGTGAGTCAGGGCACGGGCCTGATATATCACGTGAGGGAGTGCAGAGAGATATTTTGCCAATTGTGGAGGGATCTACTGTTGTCACCAGATATGGCATGGTTAAGACAGACAGGATTCTGTTTATAGCTGCCGGAGCATTCCATGTTTCAAAACCTTCAGATTTAATACCTGAGCTTCAAGGCAGATTTCCAATAAGGGTTGAACTGAAAGATCTGGGTAAGGAAGAGTTTATCAGGATTCTTACAGAACCAAAAAATGCGCTTATAAAACAATATACTGAGTTGTTAAAGACAGAAGGAGTCAACCTTGTCTTTCAAAAAGACGCGATTGAAGAGATAACGGATATGGCAGTTAAGATAAACAAGCGAAGCCAGAGTATCGGGGCGAGAAGACTGCATACGGTTATGGAGAAATTATTGGAAGATGCTTCTTTTGACGCTCCAGACTTAAATGATAAAGATATTTTAGTTGATGCGGAATACGTGCAGGATAAGATGAAAGACATTGTAAAAGATGAGGATTTAACAAAATATATTCTGTGATTTTCAGGTGTTTTAATATTGGAGAGGGATTGGTTGCTATATGCCGATTATAATATTTGAATTTTTTCTGATTTAGGATTTGGATAGAAATAATAAAAGGAAAATCAATGTTATTCATCTTGTCGAAGAACTGACTATCGGTGGTCTTGAAAAGATTTTGACCACTATAGTGTTGAACCTGAATAAAAAAAAATATAACGTTTCTGTCTGGTGTCTGAGAGAAGGCGGTTTCTTTGCAGACAAATTAGTAAAAGAAGGCATTGATGTTAAAATACTCCACATTTCCACGTCTAGGAACCCACTAAGTATATACAAATTATACAGACTTCTTAAAAGCCACAAATTTGACATAATTCACACCCATGCCTATTCTGCCGGAACAATCGGAAGGTTGAGCGCATTTCTTGCCGGGGTTCCCGTAATAATATCTCACAATCAGAATGTTTATGACTATTATAATAAGTACTATCATTTTGTTGAACGTTTCCTGAGCTACATTACGGACGGAATAATATGTGTATCTGATGTGGTAAAGAAGTTTGCAAATGAAACTCAGGGAATTGATACTAAAAAGTTAGTAACGATTTACAACGGTATAGAAAATCTTCGTAGTGTGTCCGGAAAGAAAACTTTTGGCCTCAGGAAAGAATTAGGCATCCCTATAAACAATTCAGTTATAGGTGTAATAGCTCAATTTAGTGAAAAGAAGGGGTTTGGCTACCTTATAAGATCTGCCTCTATTTTATTAAAGTGTAGAAAAGATGTAAATTTCTTATTGGTTGGGGATGGCACAATAATGGGAGATATGAAACAACTTTGCCATAATCTTAAAATTGAAAAAAATGTGATTTTTGCTGGAGAGCGGAGCGATATACCTGAAATGTTATCACTAATTGACATTTTTGTTTTACCATCTATAAGGGAGGGATTGCCACTGGCCATACTTGAGGCAATGGCGTGCGGCAAGCCTGTCGTTGCGACAAGCGTAGGCGGTGTTCCTGAAGTAGTCAAGAACGGTATAAATGGTATACTTGTACAACCACAAGATCCTGAAGCTCTTCATGGTGCAATGAAAGAGCTGTTGGATGATGCAGGCAAGAGGAAAAGGATGGGCTGTGAAGGAAGGAGTATATGTGCAAAGGGTTTTAGTTCCAGAGTAATGGTTGATAGAATTGAAGAGTTGTATGATACATTATTAGATAGAAAGAGGAAAATGGCACAAACATAGCTTCATGTATTACTGTTAAAACTTTTACATGGTATATTTAGAATAAATGGAAAAGAAAACAATCCTGCTTTTATGCCCTCCATATAAATTTACGCCATCGAATGAAACGTCTTCCTTGCATATTCCCCTTGGTCTTCTATACATTGCCTCTCCTCTTCTTAATTCAGGTTATGATGTTAAGATAATAGAAGGCATCAAAGTTTTCCAACCGCCTTTAAAAGTTCTTTTATCCTGTGTACGTAGGTGTGTTTCTCAAGAACCTCTCGATATCCGTTCTGTGCAATTTCTTTGCGCTCCTGAGGATGATTTAAATAATATTTTATCAGTTCCTTTACCTCATGGATTTTCTTAAAGCAAACCAGATGTTCACCTGATTTAAAGAGTGCCAACACATCTCTTTTTGCATCAACTATCTGAAAACTGCCACAAGCCAGCGTCTCAAATACCCTTGGACTTGCCTGGTAAACACTGTCTTCATCAATGTCCTCACCGTAGTGGCCCATATAATTGATCACGATCTTTGACGCGTTGTATATCTTAATCCATGTATCCGGAGAGACAGAGCCTCCTCTTATATAATTTCTTAATGGAGAACCGCCATCCAGGTTTTTCCATCCCGGTCCCCATATACCTAAGTCAAAGTCCATGAGTGTTTCGAACAGTTCAACTCTTTCAGGATACATGGAGCCCACAAAGCTTATGTCGCTGCCGTATTTTTTTTTCTCTTCATCTGTCAGTTTCAGTGGTTTATGGATATCAGGATCGCATGCCGCGTTTAGCCACATACCACCTTTGTTTCCGTGTTCTGCGTGAACTTCAAGTGCATCCGTGCTCTGGGCAAAAAAGTAGTCATATGCAGGCACCGCCTTTATTGCTGCTTCAAGCGCTCCCAGTTCTCCAGGGAAATCTATCAGCCAGTTTATGGTGATAACATTAAAACGTTCTTTTATCTCAGCAATTGTTTCAGGATAATACGCGCCACCCCAGTTACCCAGAAATATATCAGGTCTGAAGTGATCTATTCGTTTTATCAGTCCTTGATTAAGTCTGTTCATATCCCAGCGTCGAAGAAGGGGTATTCTATCACTTATTCTATAGGGAATGATGTGCTGTCTATAGTCATATGTTTCCAGTTCATATCCCAGTTGTAGTATTGCTCTCTCCACATATTCAGTAATAGCCATGAAATTAGGATTATGATAGCCGGAATATAATATCTTCATTTTGATTTAATAATAAACTTTTGGATTCCCTCAGTAACGTCCGGTTAGGTTTTTGTGAGTACGGCTTTTTTGTACCCGAATCGTCAACAGAGAAGCAGGGCGAGACTTTCACCTTGCAATTTATGCCATAACGGATATATTCTTTATCATTTACCGCTAGATATTTCAACAAAAATGAGTTTTCCCAATCTTATAAGGAATAACCATCTTGGCTGAAGCTACTTCTAAAAAACTTATCAAAAATACAATTTTCAGTTCAGTAGGGCGTTTTTGGGGCTATTTCCTGGGCTTTCTTATTACACCATATATAGTTCATAAGATTGGTATTGAAAGATTCGGGGTGTGGGCAATTGCAAATACAGCAATTCATTTTTTTCTGTTTCTGGATCTTGGTATTGGTTCCTCTTTTGTCAAATATATTGCCGAGTACAACACTAAAAAAGACTACAAGATGATCAATCAGGTAATTAATACAGGTCTCATCTTTTCACTGGTTTTTTGCTTTTGTGTATTTTTAATTTCAATGCTGTTAAAGAATTTTGCTATGACTCTTCTAAAGTTTTCCCCTGAACTTTACGGTGATGTTTTAATTGCCTTTTTGGGGGTATTAACAGTGTTTATTATAAATTATATTTTTACCGTATTTAAGTCAACTTTGTACGGTTTACAAAGGATGGACATAGTAAATATAATTTATGTGATAGTATCAATACCCGGTACAGTTGGTTTAGTTTTATTCTTAAGCCTTGGTTTTGGACTGAATGGCCTTATATACAACAGTATTATCGTTGCGGTTGTTACCGTTCTGTCCTATGCAATTTGTGCATATAGATTATTACCACAGATGGTTTTCGGTTTGAGGTTTGTTAACAGAAAGATGTTCAAAAAATTGTGGAATTTTGGATTCAAGGTACAGATCGCAGGTTTTTCCGAATTTATAAATTTTTCACTTGATAAGTTATTATTAGGTTATTTCATGAATGTAACTATGGTGGCATTTTATCAGCTTGGTTCCAGGATAGCGTCTACTGCCTGCAGTATCCCATCAGCACTATTACCCGCAGTCGAACCTGCATCGTCTGAATTAGATGCAGCTGAGGATGCCAGGGCATTAAACAACCTTTACACAAGAGGCACAAAATACGCTGTTTTTCTTGCGTTTCCCCTATCATTATTCGTTATTACAAACGCATTACCTATTATGCATTTCTGGATGGGGAAAGCCGGCTATGAAAAGTCCGCTATGGCAATTCAGATATTGACAATAGGTTACTCTTTCGTTCTGGTAAACAGTATTGGCAGGCTAATGGCAAGGGGCATGGGTGTCCCTCAATTTGAAATGGTCTCTGCCCTGATCATTCTGGGTTTAAATATTTTGCTCAGTGTTGTCCTCATTATCTTATTTGGTTTTAACGGGGCTTTAATAGGGTCAAGTGTATCTGCTGTCATAGGTTCACTATTCTTTATGAATAGATTTCACAAACATATAAAGAGAACAATAACATCTTTTTTTGGAGATGTGTACCTTAAACCCATTATTGCGTGCGTCTTTGCTTTTCCCCCGCCGTTGGTTATTGGTTTCTTGTTTCACATTCTGGGATTTTCTCCTTCCGGAAGAGTAGGTTTCCTCATATATCTTGGACTTAAAGGATCCGTATTCTCAGGAGCATACCTGCTTTGTATTTTTGTACTCAAGTACTTCGATGAATATGATATGAATGTTTTGCTTTCTACAGTAAAGATGCCTCTTAACAGAATGGGGTTCATCAAAAACAATAATGAATAAAATAGTTTTTGGAATGGGTTGACAATAGCGATGAGTAGACAGGATTACCCTTTAGTAATAAAAATTTTTGTATTCACCGGTGTCATCTTGCAGAAACTATCTGATTTATCCAGAGCGTGTTTTGCCGGTTTTTGGCTGGGAGTA